>JAVEST010000176.1:0-2938 GCA_034006465.1 Sulfurimonas sp.
AACTAGTTTTCGTAGCTTTTACGCTAGCTAGTGGCATACTCCATGATATAGGTGCACTAAGCGATGGGTGTTCCATAAGAAGGTGCTTATAAGTGGAATCTTTTTTACAAAAGAAGACGAGCTTATTTTATTGCGCAAGGGCAGGTAAGGGTGCAAACTCATTAGGGTCTAATGTAATTCTAAACATAGCTCCCTCAAAAGTGTTAAAAGCATCGATAGTGCCTAAACAGTGATTTTCAATGATGATTTTACTCATATAAAGACCAAGTCCAGTTCCATTTTTCTTAAGTTTTGTTGAGAAGTATGGCTCAAAAATTTTCTCCATAATTTCATTATTTATACCTCTAGCATTATCAGAAATCTCAAAAATTGCTTTGCCGTTAAGTTTATAAGTTTTTATCTCTATGATGCCATTGTTGATACCGTTTTCTACTATAGCATCTTCTGCATTTTGTATAAGGTTTAGCACAACTTGCTCAAACTCATTTTCATAGATATAAAATTCATTTTCAAAATGATTTTGAAAGCTTATAATAATATCGCGCTTATCAAGAGAAGTTTTTACTATCGAAATCGTTTTGTTTAGAATTGATTCAAAACTTGTTCGTGTAAGAACCTTAGAGTCCATAAAAAAGTTTCTAAAGTCATCTATGGTTGAGCTTAGATGCTGAGAATAAGCTTGTATATCTTTGATGCCACTCTTAAAAACTTCTAAGTCAACATCTTTTAAAATCATCTTTACCTCTAGCGAAGATGCCGTGGATGAGATAGCAGCAAGAGGTTGTCTCCACTGATGTGCTATCATACTTAGCATCTCTCCCATTTGAGCCATTTTGCTCTGCTTTAGCATATGTTGCTCTTTTTCTTGAGTCTCTTTTATAGCTTGTACTATCTTTTGCTTTAGTGACTCGTTTAAATTTTGCAGCTCTTTTTTGCTAGTGATATCTTGTCTGATTGAGTTGTACTCTATAATCTTCCCATCTTCATTTAAAACAGGTGAGACTATCGCATCTACCCAGTAAAAACTGCCATCTTTAGTGGAGTTTTTTATCTCTCCTCTCCAAATCTCTCCAGCCTCTAAGGTTCTTAGCATCTCCACATACATAGCTTTTGGCATGTCATTGTGTTTTATCAGTCTATGATTCTTACCTACGAGTTCTTCTTTTTTATATCCTGAGAGTTTGCAAAACAGTTCACTTGCATAGAGAATGTTTCCATCTATATCAGTAGTGGATGCTATAACATTTTTGTCAAAGTCTAAGAGAATATTGTTTAGTTTTTTTTCAAGTTTATCATTTGCATCTAGAAGTTTTTTCTCTCTTTTTATAAGTATATAGCTTGTGTATGCAACAAGAGCAAAAACCACGATAGAGCCTTCTTTAGCACTATCTATAATGTTTTTCTCTGCTACAAAAGGTGCATAAAAAAATAACACTACGAAAAAAGCCATCAGTAAAAAAGATATGGGAGTTAGGATGCTAGAGTGGATGTTTTTTAGTCTAGAGAAAATTTTATTTATCATGATTTATTCCTGTGATAAAAAAGCATTATATAGATGATACACTTAAAGTTGTTTTATATTCGCTAGAATAGCTTTATGAAATACTCACACCTAAAACAGATAAAAGATTATCTTGCAAACTTTCAAAAAATTTCGGCTATTCATAGAGTAAGTGACACAATTATAAAAATGGCTTTTGACAGAGATGATGAAATCTACTTTGAGATGCAACGCTCAAACTCTAAGATATTTAGATGCGACTCATACACCCGCTCAAAAGTCTATAATGCACCCTTTGATGTCGTTTTGGCGAAACGATTTAATCGTGCAAATATTTTAGATGTAGAACTTGTGGATGATGATAAGATTTTAAGATTTAAAACCTCTGTAGCTTCGGCTTATAAAGAAGAGATAACCTATCTGCAGTTTGAATTTACTGGAAAATACACAAATGTTATTATCTACGATGAAGATGAAATAGTCCTAGAAGCCTTACGACACGTTGATATCTTCTCTTCTTTTCGTGAGGTTAAAGTTGGACAAAAACTTCTAAGTGTCCCAGCTGCTCCATATGTCCCAAAAGAGTATCCTATAGATGATGTTGAGAAATTTTTGTATGATGAATACCAAAGAGAGCTAGATGCAAAGCTAAAGAGTCTAAAAAAACAAAAACTCTTGGTTTTAAATAAGAGACTTCAAAAACTTCAAAAACTTCAAGCTTCACTAGAAGATGAGGTAGAGTTAGAACAAGAGGCAAAAACAGCCCAACATCATGGTAATTTAATCTTATCAAATCTACATAATATAAAAGCATATCAAAGGAAAATTAAGCTTGAAGATTATGATGGAAATCATGTAGAAATCGAATTTGCAAAAGAGTTTTCAAGTCCAGCATCTATGGCACAAGCACTCTTTAAAAAGAGTAAAAAAGCAAAGCAAAAAGCTATGCATTCGCACATTGAAAGAGCATCTGTTTTATCTAAGATAGAACATACAAAACTTTTTATTGCTATAGTTGAAGATGCTAAGGACATGGCAAAGTTAGATCTTTTGTTTCCAAAGCAAGTGCAAGTAAAAAAACTAAAGGTAAGTGACTCTATAGAGTCGTTTTGGATAGAGGGATATAAGGTTCAACTAGGCAAAAACGAAAAAGGCAATGTAGAGTTACTAAGGCTTGCAAAAGCAAAAGATATCTGGATACACATGAAAGATAGGCCATCAGCACACCTAATCATAACAACAGATAAACAAAATATCCCTCAAAATATCATAGAAGAAGCTGCAAAACTATGTGTAGAATTTAGCACAGCTCAAAAAGATAAGTTTTTGGTCGATTATACTCCCAGACGTGAAGTTACAATACAGAGTGGTGCAAATGTGCTTTACAATAAGTACAAAACCATAGAAGTAGATGTGAGATAAAGTTTTGCAAAGCTT
>JAVEST010000058.1:0-11369 GCA_034006465.1 Sulfurimonas sp.
AAGGTGAAGCTTGAGTGCCTCAGCGGCTAGCGGAACAAAGGGACTTGTTCCTTTGTGGGACTAATAAATAAAGGTCCCTTAAATTTATGAAATAAATCTTAAGGAGTATGTTATGGCAGTAGGTGCAATCGGAAATGCAATTTTTGTAAACCAGATGACAGCAAATGTAACTGCTGTGCAAAATGCTCATAATAACCGGATAGACTTTCAAAATATGGTAGCACAAGCGGCTATGCAGGAAAAGGACGAAAAAGTTCTTGAGGTTCGCCCAGCTGAGGAAGTTCATGAAATCGACCCTGATCGTGAACGTGAAAAAAATTCAGCTGATCAAGAGACTGCTAGAAGCAAACATACTGAAAAAGAGGATGAGGAAGAAGAAAAATCCCCATCTCTTCATAAACTAGATATTAAAGTCTGATTTGGTATAATCCTTGCAAAAGGAGATTCATGAAATTTTTAGCGGCTCTTGGCTCACATAGAGAGAGAATCATAACAGGTTTATCTCTTTTAGCAGTAGTTCTTATTATAGGTTTTATTGATAGTTTTTTTCTAATGTGGGTGGTTTTGGGTGCTGTTTATCTTCTAGCTTTTAAAGAAGCTCTTGCACTTTTTGAGATTAAAAACAACTCACTTATTCTTTACGCTCTTGGCATCTGGGTAGTGGCTGCATTTTATCCCTATGGAGATGATCTTTTTGTCTTAGCTGGGGTTACTTATGCAAGTGCAGTAGCTTTTGACAAAGAGCTAAAATGGAAAAACTTCCTTCCTTTTATATATCCAACTGCTGGTATGCTCTTTATCTTTACTATGTATCAAGAGTATGGGATGCTCTCAATGTTTTGGCTCTTAGCTATTGTTGCGATGACAGATGTTGGAGCATACGCTGTGGGTAAAAGTATAGGCAAGACTCCCTTTAGCGAGACAAGTCCAAACAAGACTGTAGAGGGCGTAGTTGGTGGTGTTTTGGTCGCTACGATTGCTGGTATGTTTATAGGACTTAGCGTAGTTGATTTGGCAGACGCATTTATTATCTCATGTTTAGTTGCCATTAGTGCTATTTTTGGAGACCTGTTTGAGAGTTCTCTAAAGCGAAGTGCAGGGGTAAAAGATAGTGGAAATATACTTCCAGGACATGGTGGTATGTTAGATAGAATAGATGGCTATCTCTTTGGAGCTATCGTTATGTTAGTCCTTCTGCGTGGACTTGTTTAGAAGTGATACTACTCGGTTCAACAGGTTCTATTGGTGTAAATACGCTTTGTATTGCTAAAAAATTCAATATAAATGTTGAAGTTCTAGTTTGTGGGAACAATATTGAACTCTTAAATGAGCAGATAGCAGAACACTCTCCAAAACTTGTAATTATCGCAAATAGAGATGATTTACATAGAGTAAACCACCCAAATGTCCTTTGTGGAAGTGAGGCGATACTTAGAGCTATAGAAGAGTCAAGTTCAAAACTCGTTGTAAATGCACTTGTGGGATTTTTAGGTCTTCGTCCAACGTTAAAAGCACTGGAATGCGGAAAGAGGGTAGCCTTAGCAAACAAGGAGTCTCTTGTGGCTTGTGGCGCTTTTATAGATACAAGCAGAATCCAGCCCATAGATAGTGAACATTTTGGTCTTTGGTATCTTATGCAAGATAGAGAAGTAAAGCGCATGACTATCACTGCATCTGGTGGAGCTTTTAGAGATTGGGATATAAAAAAATTAGCAGATGCAACTCTAAAAGACACACAAAAACATCCAAACTGGTCGATGGGACAAAAGATAACCATAGATAGCGCAACCATGACAAACAAAATATTTGAACTACTTGAAGCAAGATGGCTTTTTGGTGAGGGTGAATACAGTGCCATCATAGAGACAAAGTCTCTTATCCACGCCCTTATAGACTTTAAAGATGGCTCAACTACTGCACATTTTGCTCGTGCATCTATGCAACTCCCCATAGCTTACGCGCTAGATAAAAAGATGAATGAAAACATTTTGGAGCATGTTGATTTGCTAGAAGTCGGTTCACTGGAGTTTCGTGAGATAGAAGTAAGTAGATATCCCGTCTGGGAGATAAAAGAAGAGCTACTTAAAAATCCATCTCGAGGGGTGGTAGTAAATGCTGCAAATGAAGTAGCCATAGAGAGGTTTATAAACAAAGAGATAGGTTTTATGGATATCAGTAAGACTATCATAGGAGCTTTTGAAAAATTTCATAATATACCAAGAAGTGTAGATGATGTTTTTGCTCTAGATGCAGAGATAAGGAAAAGTCTCCGATGCTAAATGTGTTTATTACAAAATTTTATAAGCTCTCTGCCTTTATGATTGTGCTTTTTACAACTATATTTGTTCTACTTGGTTCAGTTCCTTTGGTATATCTTGTTACAAAATTTTATGGAGTAGAGTATGGCGACTTACATATAATCCTCTCTATTGCACTTCCAATGCTACTCACTCCTCCTGTTATTGCAACATTTATAAAACTCTCTAAGCATCTTAAAAATTTTCAGGATGAGCTAGAAAAAGAGGTAGAGAATAGTAAAAAGAAAGATCTTATGCTTTTTGAGCAGGCTAGATTTGTTTTGATGGGTGAGATGCTAGCAAATATTTCACATCAATGGAAACAGCCTCTCAATACAATTGGACTCTCTGTTGCTAATGCAAGACTCTCAAAGAGAGAAAATCTAGAAAACAATTTTGATATTATTGAAAAAAATGTAAACTATTTAGCTTCTACGATAGATGATTTTATGTCTTTTTTTGATAAAAAAACTTATAAACAAATCAGAGATATAGAAGATATTTTAAAAGAGGTTAAGAGCATTGTTGATGTGCAAATTATCAGCAAAAACATAACCTTAGAGATTGAGGGTGCTAAGAGTAAGGTTTGGCTAGCCTCTTCAATTTCGCAAGTTTTGATAAATCTTTTAAATAACGCCAAAGATGCTTTGGATGAAAATATTAAAGATAAAAAAATATCTTTAAAATTTACCACCAAAGAGGATGGACTAGAGATTGTTTGTTGCGATAATGGCAGAGGAATAAATCCAGAGATAAGAGATAAAATATTTGATCCATACTTTACAACTAAGCACAAAACACAAGGAACGGGCATAGGTCTATATATGTCAAAGCAGATAGTCCAAAAAGTATTTGATGGGGATATCTGTTTTGAGGATAAATTTTTTTATATCAATCTTCCATATTCTGATAAGTGTTTGTTAAAAAAAGGAGTAGTATAGATGATTTTAAGTATAGAGAGTAGTTGCGATGATAGTGCGATAGCTATCACAGAGATAAAAACAAAAAAACTTCTTTTTCATAAAAAAATATCTCAAGAGTTAGATCATAGCATCTATGGTGGAGTTGTTCCAGAACTTGCAGCTAGACTTCATGCCGAAGCTCTTCCAAAGATACTAGAACAAGTAAAACCTTACTTTGAGCATCTAAAAGCAGTAGCGGTTACTTCAACTCCAGGTTTAGCCGTGACACTAGTCGAAGGTGTGACAATGGCAAAAGCAATATCTATTGCACTAGATATTCCGCTTATCTCAGTTAACCATCTAATAGGGCATATCTACTCTCTATTTATAGAAAAAGAGACAGAGTTTCCTTTAACAGTTTTACTAGTCTCAGGTGGACACACTCAAGTTATGCAGGTGGAATCCTTAGAGAGCCTAAAAACTGTTGCAAAGAGTATGGATGATAGTTTTGGAGAGAGTTTTGACAAGGTTGCTAAGATGATGAACCTTGGCTATCCTGGCGGTCCAATAATAGAGCAAATGGCAAAAGAGGGAGATAGGACTAGGTATAACTTTACTATCCCTCTCTCGCAATCACCGCTTATCGCATTTTCGTACTCAGGACTAAAAAACGCTGTAAGAGTCGCACTCCAAGATGCTAATGAGAGTGACTACAAAGATATAGCTGCCTCGTTTGAGCATATTGCAACTATGCATCTAGTACAAAAACTAAAAAAATATTTTAAGACAAAACAGCCAAAAACTTTCGCAATAGTTGGTGGAGCTAGTGCAAACTTATATTTAAGAGGTGAGATAGAAAAGCTTCTTAAGCCACATGGCTCAAAACTACTTTTAAGCGAGTTAAGATACTGCTCAGACAACGCTGCTATGATTGGGAGAGTTGCACTTGAGATGTATGAGAAAAAAATGTTTACTAACTTGGATGAGTTAGGTATATCTGCTAAAAGTAGTATATAATATATCATACTAAGCGGAGAGTATCTGCTTAGAAAAAGGCTGACTAAAAAAGTATAAACTTAAGTAAAACTTATATAAAAAGGCAATTTTTCTAAATAAGAGTTTTTTTATCCGATTTTACTTATACTTCTTTCGTCCAATTAATAAATCACAATAAAGTGATTTGTTTTACTCAAAACCTTTGAAGTAAAACATAATACAATAAATCAAGGAGCCAGAATGGCAACAGTAACATTCAAGAACGATATCATATGTAATTTAGCAGGTAAAGAGATAAACGTAGGTGACATAGCTCCAGTTACTACAGTAGTAAACTGTGACCCAATGCTTCAAAATGAGCAAATCGGTGGAACTGGTAAGGTTCAACTAGTTGTTGCTGTACCATCACTAGATACTGGTGTATGTGATGCTGAGACTAGAAGATTTAATACTGAGGCGGCTTCTTTAGAAGGTGTTGAGGTTATTACAGTTTCTATGGATTTACCATTTGCAGCTGCAAGATGGTGTGGAGCGGCTGGAATTGAGAACTTAAAAGTTTGTTCAGACTTTAGAAACAAAGATTTTGCTAACAACTACGGTGTACTTTTGGCTGATGGCCCACTAGCTGGTATTACAGCGAGAGTTATTTTTGTTATTGGTAAAGATGGAAAAGTAACTTACAAGCAAGTTGTTCCAGAGATTACAAACGAGCCTAACTATGAAGAAGCTATAGCTGCTGCAAAGCAAGCTTTATAAGCGTAGCTTCTTTAGAGAAAAAGTTTTATAAGTAAAACTTTTTCTTACTCCTAAGATAATTTTCAAGAGTTACACTACTTCCCCTCTTTGTAACTCTTGGCGCCTTTGGTGCCAAAACAAAATGAACTGATAACTCATTTTATTCTTCCTCCTTTTTAGGGCTTTTATGCCCTAAAATATATTTTTCATCAATTTAAGTCCTTAATTATATCTTCTTGTTATACTACTGAAAATTTATTATTAGGCGATTCAATGAAAAAAATAGCAATAACATCCCTATTGATAGGAACTTTCCTTAGTAGTGCTAATGCAGATGTTACAAGAGTAGAAGCTGGTCTTGGTTTATGGAGTCAAGATTCAAGTGGAAAACTAAGTTACTCAGACTATGGTGCGAATGGTCGCTATAACTCAAGTGAACCTAACGAATCAAAAATGTATTTTTGGGCATCAATCAAACATCCTGTGCCTATTATCCCAAACCTAAGATTAGAGTATGCAACAGTTGAGGATTCAGGTGTAGGTTCTGGTAGATTTAAAGACTTTAACATAGTCGGCGCTCCTACTAAGATGGATTACAAGATGAAACAGTATGATATTATCCCGTACTACAATATCTTAGATAATGCGGCTTGGACTACACTTGACCTTGGAGTAGATATAAAGATAGTTGAAGCTTCTCTAGAAGCATCTCCTAATGCTTTTGGCTTTAATGGTTATAAACAAAAAGAGACTTTCGCTCTTCCACTCTTATATCTAAGAGCTCGTGTTGAAATCCCAGCAACAAATGTTGGTTTTGAGAGTGATGTAAAATATGTCTCTTATCGTTCAGATAGAGTCTATGATGTTCGTGTTAAAGTTGATTATACTTTTGATATATCTCCAGCTGTTCAACCAGCTATAGAGTTTGGATATAGAATCCAAAAGGTTGATGTAGATGAAGTAAATAATCTAGATGCTGAGTTGAAATTTTCAGGTTTTTTTGGAGGCTTAATGCTCCGCTTTTAAGTATCTCTTATCTAGTATAATTACCTCACACTCAAGCGAGATGCCAAACTCTTGAAGGACTCTTCTTTTGGCCTCTTCGATGAGTGTGATGGCATCTTCAAAAACTCCGCCTCCATTATTTAGTAAAAAATTAGCATGTTTAGTGCTAAACTCCATCGCGCCTACTTTTTCACCTTTTAGACCAACTGCTTCAATGAGTCTTCCAGCAAAGTCGCCCTTAGGATTTTTAAAACAACTCCCAGCACTAGCTCCGCTTGGTTGATTTGCTCTCATCTGTTTAAAAAGCTCTGTTTTTTCAGCACTATAACCATACTCTAAAAAAAATGAAGCCTCTAAAATCGGCTCTTTAATATCAGTAGTGCGGTAGCCATAGTTTATGCTTTTCTTCTCAAACACGCCTTTTGTAGTTGTGATGCTATAGAGATTGTTAAATATCTCATACTCTTTAAGCCCAGCATTCATAAATACTAAACCGCCCAGAGTTCCAGGGAGATGCGAGACAAATTCAAAGTTTGCGATATTGTTTTTTTTGCAAAAAGAGGCTACTTTTCCAGAAGGTGTGGCAGCTCCGATTTTAAGCAGGCCATCTTCGATTTTAATATAGTCATATTTTTTGGAGAGTTTCATAAGTTTTGGAGGCTCTGTACCGACTATGACATTGTTACAAGAGCCTATAAGAAAGAAGTCATTACTAAATTCACTTGCCTCTTCTAAAAGCGTAACCTCATGGACTCCCCCTATCTTGATAGAAGAAAACTTAGCAAAGTCGATTGTTTTTGTCATTACTACTCTATAAAACTTGGCATCATGTTAAAGACATTTGTTGCAAAGTCTATCATAGAGTTTAGCATCCATGGCATCGTAAGGATGATAACAATTACAACGCCAATTATTTTTGGAATAAAAGAGAGGGTCATCTCATTTATCTGAGTAGTCGCTTGAAAGATACTTACAGCCAAACCTAAAAACATACCAGTTAAGAGTCCTGGAAGAGCGAGCAGAAGTGCTATCTTAAAGGTCTCTATCCCTAGTGCTATTAGTTTGGCTTCCATCCGTTTATGAGTTCCTAAGCTCTTTATATTCGGTTGGTATTAGGTAATCCTCTGTTTTTACAAGGGAGTCATAAAAACCGTGTTTATATCCAAGCTCAAAAAGCTTATCAATAGCACGATATTGAATCTCACTTAGAGTGATGGACTCATCATTTGCATAGAGCTCTAAATATCTATCGAGTGTATCCGCATCTATGCGCACTAAGTCTCTCTCTAGGAGCATCTTTGAGAGTCTATCTTTATGCTCTCTTGCAACAGCTACTGCCTTTGTAAGAGTCGCTTCATACTCTATAGCTTTGTTTAGTGGTAAAGAGCGCCTTATCGCCATTCCACCAAGAGGAAGTGGAAGTTCATCTCCAGCTAACTCTTGCCAGATATCCCACATCTCTCTCTCAACTTCTAAGCTATCATCAAAGTCTAAGATGCTCTCATGGATCAAAACCCCAGCATCAACACTGCCATCAAGTACAGCTTTTTCAATCTCTAAAAAGTTCATGTAGGTGATTCTCGCATCTGGGTAGGCTATACGAAAGAGCATCGCATTTGTGGTGTGTTTGCCACTAAGAGCTACTTTGAAGTTTCGCTTTAGAGTAACCCCTTTTTTCTTTATAAGTTTTGGGCCATAACCCTCGCCAAAACTAACAGCAGTCCTAAGCGGTGCATACTCCTCTTTTACATGCGGATAGAGTGCAAAACTAATAGCTACTATGTCATAAACCCCATTTAGGGCATCCTCATTTAGTGTTTGAATATCTTTTGCGATATTATCAAAGTTGGTGTTTTTCATATCTACCCAACCAAATTTGATAGCATAATACATAAAGATATCATCAGCGTCTGGTGAGTGTGCAATTAATGTTTTTTTCATAATATGGATTTTAACCAAATAAGGATAAAATCCGACTAAGAGATAAAAAAGAAAAAAATATTATAAAAAAATATGACAATTTGCAATATATTTTATTAGAAATGTAATTTTGTTATAAACTCTTTGAAAATTTACAATAAGTGAGCCCAAGATGGACGCAAATAAACAAAAATCACTAGACTTAGCAATGAAGCAGATTGATAAAGCATTTGGTAAGGGTGCTTTGATGAGACTCGGAGATAAAGATATAGTACCTATAAAGGCGATAAGCACAGGTTCTATAGGACTTGACTTAGCGCTTGGCATTGGTGGCGTTCCTGAGGGAAGAGTTGTTGAGATCTATGGGCCTGAGAGTTCAGGTAAGACAACACTAGCACTTCAAATAACTGCAGAGTGCCAAAAAGCAGGTGGCGTTTGTGCTTTTATAGATGCAGAGCATGCGCTTGATGTTGGATATGCAAAAAACTTAGGCGTTGATGTTGAAAACTTACTTGTATCTCAGCCAGATTATGGCGAACAAGCTCTTGATATTGTAGAGACCATAGCTAGAAGTGGGGCGATTGACCTTATAGTTATCGACTCTGTGGCAGCTCTTACTCCAAAGTCTGAGATTGAGGGCGAAATGTCTGACCAAAATGTTGGAGTTCAGGCTCGTCTTATGTCAAAAGCACTTCGTAAACTTACAGGTGTTATCTCTAAAATGAACTGTACAGTTATCTTTATAAACCAAATCCGTATGAAGATCGGGATGATGGGATATGGCTCTCCTGAGACTACAACTGGCGGAAATGCTCTAAAGTTTTATGCATCAGTTCGTATAGATGTAAGACGTATAGCTTCACTAAAGCAAGGCGAGAGTCAGATAGGAAATCGTGTAAAAGCCAAAGTTATAAAAAACAAAGTAGCACCTCCATTTCGTCAAGCTGAGTTTGATATCATGTTTGGTGAGGGCATCTCTAAAGAGGGAGAATTAGTTGATTATGGTGTTAAGCTTGATGTTATAGATAAAGCGGGGGCATGGTTCTCTTATGAAGATATAAAGCTAGGTCAAGGCCGTGAAAATGTTAAACAGAAGTTTAAAGATGAGCCAGAATTAGCAAAAGAGATAGAAGAAAAAATCAAAATAGCTATGGGTGTTAGTAATGTTATGATTATGGATACAGTAGAGATAGAAGATAGTGCAGAAGACTAAACTAATGTTTATCTTAATTTGTTTTAGGTAAAATTATGATATTAACTATACCAAATATAAAGGCAGATTAAATGTTTATAGATAGCGTAAGTGCAATAGAAGTTTTAGATTCTCGTGGAAACCCAACAGTAAAAGCTACAGTAGAACTTAGTGATGGAACTATAGAGAGTGCGATTGTCCCATCAGGTGCTAGTACAGGTAAAAGAGAGGCGCTAGAGCTTCGTGATGGCGGTGACCGTTATATGGGTAAGGGAGTCCTACAAGCAGTTGAAAATGTAAACTCTCAAATCTCAGATGCGCTTATTGGATTATCTCCTTTTAATCAAGCTGTTATAGATGCAACTATGAAAGAGCTTGATGGAACTGATAATTATGGTAACCTTGGAGCAAATGCGGTGCTAGGAGTGTCTATGGCTGTTGCACGCGCTGCTGCAAAGAGTTTAGGTATGCCACTTTATCGCTACTTAGGTGGTGCAAATGCTATGGTAGTTCCAACTCCTATGTTAAACATCATAAATGGTGGATCTCACGCTGATAACTCAGTTGATTTTCAAGAGTATATGATTATGCCATTGGGTTTTGAAGATTTTGCAGAAGGGCTTCGCGCATCTTCTGAAGTTTACCATAACTTAAAAGATATACTAAAAGCAAAAAAACACAATACAGCACTTGGAGATGAGGGCGGTTTTGCACCTGACTTATCTTCAAATGAAGAGCCTATTCAAATCATTATGCAAGCTATAGAAAAAGCTGGATACAAAGCTGGTGAACAAATAGGAATTGCTCTTGATGTGGCAGCTTCAGAGATAGTTACTGATGGTGGATATAGACTAGAGTCTGAAAATCGTACAGTAACGTCTGCTGAATTAGTAGATTATTATGTAGATCTATGTGCTAAATATCCTATAGTTTCTATAGAAGATGGACTTAATGAAGATGACTGGGATGGTTTTAAGCTAATGACTGAAAAACTTGGGAGTAAGATTCAGATTGTTGGTGATGATCTTTTTGTTACAAATGCTAATATTTTAGCAAGAGGTATTAGAGAGGGTATTGCAAACTCTATTTTAATTAAGCCAAATCAAATTGGTACAGTTAGCGAGACTATGCTGACAGTTCGTCTAGCGCAAAGAAATGGTTACACTTGTGTTATGAGTCATCGCTCAGGCGAGAGTGAAGATGCTTTTATAGCTGACTTTGCAGTAGCACTAAATTGTGGTCAAATAAAGACAGGTTCAACTGCACGTGGAGAGAGAACTGCTAAGTATAACCGCCTCTTAGAGATAGAAAATGAAGTAGTATATGGCGAATATCTAGGTTCATCTCTTTTTAACTAGAGATAAAAATGCAAAATGAAGAACTTTATGGAGAGATAGACAGTTCGCAAAGTATCACTCAAAGGTACTTAGGACTATCTTTAGCAAAGTTCTTGAGTCTTATACTTATAGTTTTGGCTATCGGAGTTTACATAGGTGTTCTCCTCTATGGTACGAACTCTCTTGAAGTCCTTTTTGAGCTTCAAGAGTATGAAAACTACCTACAAAGTGAAGTATATAGACTCAAACATGAAAATGCAGAGCTTCAAAGAGAGTATTTTGAGTTAAAAGAGATTTCTGCTCAATAACTTGATATAATAAACCTTATAAATTTTCACAAAGATTCAATAGAGGGGCAGTTTTTGGTTAGAGTTTTATGTGCAGTGCTTCTTTTACTTGTAAACATAGATGCAAGAGAAAACCCTTTCTTCCCAGCAAAAGGTGAAAAGGATATCCCCTATACAACAAACTTAGCACAGACAATAGAACCTCTTAAACGCTCATCGATAACTCTTCCATCATCAGCTAGAATCATAAAAAAGGTAACCATAGAGTATGAAAATCTTGATGCTACTATTGAGACAAGAAGTATAGAACTTAAAAACAGAGTTGATTGGCATCTACCTATATTTATCTCTCAAAGTTTTACTGAAGAACAGCAAGAAGAGGAGCCTAAAACTCAAAAAAAAGAGATGCAAAAATTTAAAGAGATAGCATCTATACCATACGCTAAGTTTTTAGAGAGTTCTAAAAGTTTAAAAGTTCTAACAGAAGATAAAATTATAAGAAATTTCTTGCTTGTAAAACCTCATAGAATAGTGCTTGATTTTAAAAGAGATGCAAGTATAAAAAGTTTCTCAAAAGATAATAAAAATAGTATATTTTCTAAGATAAGAGTCGGAAATCATGCTGGCTATTACCGAGCAGTTATAGAGTTAGACGGATTATATAGATATAATATGCAAAAAATACCCGATGGATATAT
>JAVEST010000178.1:0-2862 GCA_034006465.1 Sulfurimonas sp.
GGATGGAACTTACAAACTTCCTCACCATATCAACCCAACGACTGGTGAGTATAAATAGTCAATGATTAAGATTGCAATTGATGCAATGGGAGGGGACTTCGGTCCCGAACCAATTGTTAAAGGTGCCGTGCTAGCACTAAAAAGAAAACTTTTTATACCAATATTTGTTGGCAATAAAGATGAAATTTTAGCTCTGTTACCAAAACGTTATAGAGCTAAAGTTTCTATAGTTGAAGCTAGTGATGTAATCTCAATGTCTGATGCTGCTACAGATGCAGTAAAGAAAAAAGAGAGCAGTATATATAAAGCCATAGAGCTTGTAAGAACAGGCGAAGCACATGGAGTGGTCTCAGCTGGGCATAGTGGAGCTACTATGACTCTTGCAACCCTTAGACTGGGCCGTTTAGACGGTGTATCTCGTCCTGCACTTGCAACACTGATGCCAACCAGATCAGGTCGTCGTTCTATATTGCTAGATGCTGGAGCAAATGTTGACTCAAAAGCTATCCATATAGCTCAGTTTGCTATTATGGGAGGGTGTTACGCTGAAGATCTTCTTAAAATCCCAAACCCTAGTATAGGCATACTAGCAAATGGCGAAGAGCCTAGTAAAGGCAATGAAGTCACAAAAGAAGCTTTTAAAATTTTAAATGGTTACAAAGGCTTTAAGGGAAATGTAGAGGGCGCGGATATTTTTAATGGAACTTGTGATGTTATCGCTTGTGACGGTTTTATAGGCAACTTAGTCTTAAAGGCTAGCGAAGGTGTTGCAGCTACAATTAGCCAGCTAATCAAAGATTATATAAGAAAGTCTCCTGTGGCGATTACTGGTGCACTTTTGATGAGAAAAGTTTTTAAACTACTCAAAAAGCAGATTGATTATGCTGAGATCGGTGGAGCTCCACTTATCGGTATAAAAGGTTGTGCTATTGTTAGTCACGGAAAAAGTAACTCTAAAGCTATAGAAAATGCTATCTATCAAGCTATAAATTATGTTGATACTGGTGTAAATGAGCATATTGTGTCAAGAATAAAAGAGTTGAATAATAAGGAAGTTTAATGGCTTATGCTGCATTTAGATCTATTGGGGCTTATGTTCCTGCTGATATACTTACTAATGAAGACCTATCAAAAATGGTTGATACTACTGATGAGTGGATTACTAAAAGAACAGGTATAAAAGAGCGTCACATCGCAGCAAAAGGTCAAACTACTAGTGATATGGGAGTTGAAGCTGCATCTTTGGCCATACAAAGAAGTGGCATAGCTAAAGAAGATATCGATATGGTAGTTTGTGCTACTATCTCACCTGACTACTTCTGTATGCCATCAACCGCAACGATCATCTCAAATAAACTCGGACTCAACAATGTTACAGCTTTTGATATCTCAGCAGCTTGTACAGGATTTGTTTACATTTTATCTATAGCCAAAGCTTTTATAGAGTCTGGAATGAAAAAAAATGTCCTTGTTATTGGTGCTGAGAAACTATCTGCAATAACTGACTATAGTGATAGAGGTACTTGCATCCTTTTTGGTGATGGCGCTGGTGCTGCTATTATTAGTGCGACTGATGATAAAAGTGAAGCGATTATAGATATACACACAGCAGCTGATGGTACGTACGCAGATCTACTTATGACTCCAAATGGTGGAAGTGGCTCGATTCACGACTCACTAGACCAAGAAGCAAATAGTTGTTTTATGCAGATGAAGGGCAATGAGACTTTTAAAGTAGCAGTTCGCACACTTACAAAAGATGTTATAGACATACTAGAACAAAACAAGGTTCAGAGTGAAGATATAACTCACTTTGTACCACATCAAGCTAACTACCGCATTATAAAAGCAGTAGGTGACGCACTAAAGTTAAAAGATGAACAAGTTGTTATGACGGTTGAGAAGTATGGAAATACCTCAGGTGCATCTATTCCTATGGCTATAAATGATATCTATGAGCAAGGAAAGCTAAAGAGCGGAGACTTGATGTTACTTGACGCCTTTGGCGGAGGGTTAACTTGGGGAAGTGCGCTAGTCCCTTTTTCACCACTCAAATAATTTTTCACCTTTAAAATAACATAGACTAAATACTTAGGCGAGTAGCTCAAAATGGATAATGCCATTGGTTAGTACTCCTAAAAGTGTTGTTTTCAAAGTCTTTGTGAACTTTTAAGTCTTACAACTTTTTAGGAAGCGAGGTTTTAACCTCGTAGAGATGGTTTATAAAGTGTGTTTTTATTTTAAAGCCTCACAATACGAAGCTAATCGTAGAGAATGCCATTACTTAGCATTCCTAAAAAAAAGCATCGCTTTGGAAAGTCTTGCGAACTTTAAAGCTACACGGTGCGATGAGTAACACCATCAAAAACAATTAGGCTTCTAGTGCTTTAGCAAGTCTTTTATAAAACTCTTTCTCATCAGGTAGTTCTATACTAGCGTCTCTTAGTTTTTCACCCCACATTGTGTTTGGATAGTGTGAGTCATCTTTAAATCTTACCATCACATGTATATGAACTCTTGGTAGCATATTCGCAAAAGATGCCATGTTGATTTTAGTAGGTTTGTAGTAGCTCTTCATCTCGCTCTCTACTATATCGTAAATATCCCAAAGCCTTACCCTTAGCTCTTTTGGCAGGTCGCCTAACTCTTTGTATGGCTCTTTTGTAAAGATTTTTAGCCACGGTATTTGGCTCTCTTCTTCTTCTATATAGAACTCTTTGTCTTCATAGATTATATTTTGCATAGTTGCCTCTCCTGTTTTCTTATTCTCATCTCTTTTGTCCGAAAGCTATTTCAAATTTTAAAGCCTCACTGTGTGCGAAGCTAAAGCATCGCTTCCGAAAGTCCTTGCAACTTTAAAGC
>JAVEST010000063.1:0-10975 GCA_034006465.1 Sulfurimonas sp.
TCGCATCCGAAAGCCTTGTGATTTTAAAGCATCGCATCTCTTTAGGAAACGAGGTTTTTAGGAACGCTAAGCAATGGCGTTCTCCACGATGAATCTCGTAGATATGACTTGTAAAGTGTGCTTTGATTTTAAAGCCTTGTGGTACATAGCTTATAGTGGAAAATGCCTTTAGTTAGCATTCCTAGAAGTATTGCTTGTTGGGAAAATTGTAGCCTCAAATATATTTGAGGCTACTGAAAATGGGTGTAAATTGGAGGTATTTGTAAGTTTTATCTAGCTCTGCTTGAGCGGTTTTTGTCACGACTTGTAGTTCCACGGTATCCGCCTGAACGATTTCTATCTGTTTGGCCTGATGGACGGCTACTGTTAGAGCGGAATGAACCACCTCTTGAGCGGCCACCCTTTCCTCTTGAGTCATTTCTTTGAGAAGCTCTTGCTAGAATTGCTTCCATTTTTTCAGCTGGGATACCAATGTTGTTTGGTCCCTTTATATCTTGCTGATCTAGTAGCATAGAGATAAGTTTATAGGCCATCTGCTCTTCATCTATATCTTCGCGAAGCTTATCTAGAACTTTATGAGCTTCATCGTAGATTTTGTGATCTTCTACTTTTTTAACAAGATTGTCTATAGTAGTACTTCTTAGGTCAGTCTTACTTGGAACATAAGCGTGAGCCATTGAAGTTCCTACTTTTTGCTTGATGCGTTGAAGCTCTTTAAACTCTAGTGGAGTTAAAAGTGTGATAGCTTTACCCTTAGTTCCAGCACGGCCAGTTCTACCGATGCGGTGAACATATGACTCTGGGTCAAAAGGGATATGGTAGTTAAAAACATGAGAGATATTGTTTACGTGGATACCACGAGCAGCAACGTCAGTTGCAACTAAAACTTTTACAGAGTTTGATTTGAAACCCTTGATAACAGTCTCACGTTGGCGTTGCTCCATATCTCCATGAAGTCCATTTGCTAAGTATCCAGCATTTGAGAGAACATTTGATAGTCTATCAACTTCGCTCTTTGTTCTACAAAATACAACTGACTTTGTAGTCTCTTCTGAATCCATAAGACGGATGATAGCATCGTCTCTTTCTGACTCTTCGATAACATAGTAAAGTTGCTCTATATCTGTGTTTGTTGTCTCACCTTGAGTTATAGAAATAAACTCAGGATTGTTTAAAATTCTCTCTGCTAGAAGTTTTATAGGCTTTGGCATTGTTGCTGAGAATAGTAGAGTTTGACGATTTGTTGGAAGATAAGAAAATATCTCATTGATATCATCTAAAAATCCCATATCTAGCATCTCATCTGCTTCATCTAAAACAACTATGCTTGGTGTAAAGTTTTTTACTAGATTTTTCTTGAGGATATCTAAAAGGCGACCTGGAGTAGCAACAACTATGCTTGCACCTCTGTCTATAAGGTCTATCTGTCTGTTATAAGAGCTTCCGCCATAAACTGTAACAGTTCTAGCGTTGATTGTTCTACCATATTTGAAAAGTTCATCACTTACTTGAGTAGCAAGTTCTCTTGTTGGAGTGATAACGAGTATCTCAACTCCAGCGTTAACGTCGATGTTATTTAGCGCAGGAAGACCAAAGGCAGCAGTTTTACCTGTTCCTGTGTGAGCTTGACCTACGATATCTCTACCTGCTAGTATGAAAGGGATTGCAGCTACTTGGATTGGGCTTGGTACTGTAAAACCAGCCTCTTTTACGCTTCTAAGCATATTTTTGTTTAAACCTAAGTCATCAAATGTGACTAGGTTCTCCTTTACGGGTACATTTAGTTCTGTTTGTGCATTTTCTTGCATCATTATCCTTGTAATTAAGGAGATGATACAATTTTGCCAAACGCAAAGCACCTTCCCCTTAAACTATTTGGCGGATTATATCCAAGTAAAACATAATTTAGCTTGAAGTTGATTATATGTTTGATAATTTAAGTTTATATTGTGTAGAAAGATACTTAAATATCTCTCGAAAAAGTTTTTTGGATATTTTCAGGTATGCTAACCAATGGCATACTCTATGATTATAGGTTGCAATCTACCTTTGCTCCTGCCGTTGAAGTGGACTTACTCGATAATAAGCGTAAGTTTAGTAGATCATACTACGGTTTCTCCCGCTGTTTTTAGCCCCATAGAGTGCTTTATCCGCTCTTTGGAGGATTGCTTTTACATCTTTATCATTATCTTGTCTTGAAGAGATGCCTATGCTTAGAGTATATTTTATACTTTTACCATCATGCTTCACAGCTGAAGTAGAGATTTTTTCACGGAATCTCTCAGCAAAGATAAGAGCACCCTCAGAGTCAGTCTCTCTTAGCATCACCACAAACTCTTCACCGCCAATCCTAGCTACAATATCTAAACTCCTCGCCATACTTAAACAAATGCTAGAGAAGTGTTTTAGCACTTCATCACCAGCATCGTGCCCGTAAGTGTCGTTTATCTTTTTAAAGTAATCAATATCTAGCATTAAAAAGCTTAGCTCACTTTTATAGCGGTTTGAACGCTCTAGCTCAATTTGAGACAACTCATCAAACTTACGGCGGTTCATAGCACCTGTAAGTGGATCTACAAATGCCATCTCTTGAAGTTTAAGATTGTGCCTTTGTTGAGTCTGAATTTCGAACTCTTTTTTGTTTAGATAGAGTTGGGTGTAGATATCACCCTTTAGGAGTTTTTGCCTAGTTGTCTCGTAAGCATCGTACATAAAAGCTAACTCATCTCTGTTTATATTTATAGGAGAGAGTCTAAGTGACCTTCCTCCTTTAGCTAAATCTCTCATGGCATCTGTGAGTTGGTGTATTTGATACTTTGTGCTTGTTCTAAAAGTATAGAGCATTGAGAGTGTAAATATCAAGATAGTAGTAGCAAAAGATAGCCATAAGAGGAGATTTATTATGGCATTGTTCGTACTAGCATCTACTAGAGATTTTATTTTTAGAAGAAGTGTGTCTTCAAAAACCTTTATATTATCTATAAGCTCTGTCATGGAATCAAACCAGATTTGTGAATTAAGAGAAGAAACCTCTCTTAGATAGATACTATGTTTATACTCATCTACTTTTTTTGATATGTTTGAAGCTTTGATAGAGTTGCATACACTTTTTTGTGACTCTGATGCACTCTGTTTAAATGTTTCTAAAAAAGACTCCTGAGTTCCATCTAGTTTTGCAAAGTTTAGATACTCTTCTAGTGTACCACCTCTGTTTTCTATAAGTATAATGGCATAGGCTCTTTGCTGTCCTAGAGACTCTTTTAGGTGCTGCAAAGAAGAGAGTGTAGTGATGCTAGAGGATATCTCTCTGTCATAGTTTAAAAAGGCTATTTTTGGTGTGATGCTTAGGATATTTTTTATAATTTTGGTATAAGATTCTATCGCTTGCTCTTGGGTAATGTTTTTTGCATCTATTTTCTCTCTTAGCTCTTTTAAGGATGAAAAATCCGTTTGAAATGTCTTAATATGTGGCTGTATCACGCCAATACGCTTTATGTTTACTAGTTTGATCTCTTCTAAAAATCTTTTTGCTGAGATATCAAGCTTAAGCCTTTGTTTTTTTAGAGAGTCCTTAAATTTACTGTTGATGCAGGTGATATGCCCACTGCTTAGCCCTCGCTCTATCTGCATATCGTGAACAACTCTGTCTACACTTGAAACTATTTGAGTGATCAAAGATGTGTTTTTCATGTTTATATATGTTGTAAAGTTATTAAAAAGTATAATAGTTCCAAAAAGAAGCATCCCTAGTAGTGGGATAATGGCTGAGAGAAAGATTCTCTTTGTAAAACTAAATTTTTCTATAGTTTTTTTTGTTATTTTAGAGATAAAACTCTTTTTATTGCTCTTTTTTTGTTTTGTAAAGCCATGCTGTTCATATATACTAATAGTTGGAATATCTTCTTCTATGATATGGTTAAAAAGCCAGTCTGTGAGAAAGTAGCTTACTTCTTGCGCACTAGCACTGTTTTTTACATCGGCTAGTTTAGCCTTAAGTTCGGGGATTTTTTTGCTAAACTCTCTATGTTGGGTTATGTGTTCTTGTATATCTTCATAGTTGCATCTCTTAAGAAGTGCTTCTTCTTTATGAAAATGCTCTATGATATATTTTTCTAAGTCATCAAATGTCTTGTCTATAATTTCTTGAGCATTGTCGTCTCTTAGAGCTTCTGAGAGTCTGTTAATAATAAGTAGGAGTTCTTTATGGTCATCATCAATAGTTTTTACGCCAAGACTTAGACCTTCGTGCCACTGGATCATAAGAGTGATTTTATCATAAAAAATGTCATTTTGCCTTATTATAAGACAATTCAAATACAAACAATGTACAATTTAATCAAATAAAACTTAGGATTATTCAAAGATGGATTTATACTTAGCTCTTTTACTTATTTGTGGTGTTTTTGCATTGGTGTTGTTATACTTATATATCTCTGCCCTTCAAACTAAAAATGACATAATGATGAAATACGCCATATTAAGTAGTAGATATGAAGAAAACATAAAATCTCATCAAGAGAAGATAGAGATGCTCCAAAGTGCAAAAGAGGAGCTATCAAAAGAGTTTAGATTTGTAGCAAATGAGATTTTTGAGACAAAATCAAAGAGTTTTAACCATACACATAAAGAGCATTTTGAGATGCTTCTTCGTCCCTTTCGTGAACAAATCACAAACTTCTCAAACCAATCAAAAGAGCAGTTTAGTCATGAGATAAAAGAGAGGCATCTATTAAAAGATGAGTTAGTAAGACTAAAAGAGATGAACTCTAAACTATCTCAAGATGCATTAAATCTTACAAATGCTCTAAAGGGCGAGAATAAAACCCAAGGAAACTGGGGTGAAATAGTTTTGGCTAGAATCTTAGAAGAATCAGGACTAAGAGAGGGCATGGAGTATAAAACACAAGTGAGTCTAAAGTCTGATGATGGCAAAAATTACCGCCCTGATGTGGTGATCCATATGCCACAGCAAAGAGATATCATCATAGACTCTAAAGTCTCTCTTGTAGCTTATGAGAGGTTTGTAAAAGAGGATGATGCTAAGCTAAAGACTCAGGCTCTAAGAGAGCATCTAAACTCAATAAGTACGCATGTAAAAGAGCTTAGTGCTAAGAAATATGATGCGCTAGAGGGTGTAAATACACTTGATTTTACTCTTTTATTTATGCCAATAGAAGGAGCTTTTCTTCTAGCGCTTGAGTCAGATGGTGAGTTTTTTAAACGTGCTTACGATAGCAATATCTTAGTAGTCTCACCATCTACACTATTAGTGACACTTAGAACCATAGAGCATATTTGGCGAACAAAACATCAAGAAGACCATGCCCAAAAAATAGTGAGTGAGGCTGAAGCGATGTATGATAAACTGGTTTTGTTTGTAGATGAGATGCTAAAGGTAAAAGAGCATCTATCAAAGGCTCAAGACTCCTATGATATCTCTATGAAAAGGCTTAAAAGTGGCAAAGGAAACATTATAAAACGGGCTGAGAATCTTGTGGAGCTGGGATTAAAACCTAAAAAAGAGTTAAATCTAGTAAGTGAAGAGTAAAAATGAAGATAAATGAAAAAAGAGTAATCTCGTATCTTATAGTCGTAGTGCCATTAGCCTTAGTACTGACGGCTAGTTTTTTTATAACTACTTTTTATATAGATAAGGTAAACGCTTATTTCAAAAAAGTAAAAGAGATATCTATAGCTGAACATATAGAGTCTAAAAAAGCTAAGAGTGAGATTTGGGTTGATCAGTTAAACCTACTCTTTGACTATAAAACAAATCGTTTAGTTGATGGTATAAAAACAGAGTTAAAGCAGAGCGTTGATATGGCTTATGATAGTGCTAGATATATCTATGAAAAGTATGATATGAAAAGGCCAGCAAGAGAGATAAAAGAGCGCATTATTGATTCTCAGATGGCATTTAACACGGGTAAGAGTCCTATTTTTATGGTTAGCTTTGATGGGGAAAACATTCTTCCTAGAAGCCTAAGATTATCTCAAAAAAATGTCTTAGCTTATGAAGATGCGAACCATAGAGCTATAATCTTAGAAGAGATACAAAAAGTAAGAAAGAACCAAGAGGGTTTTTTAGAGAGTGAGTTTTATGAGAAAAGTCAAAACTATATAACTTATGTTAAAAACCTAAATATTTACAACTACTATATCGGTTCATCCATAAATGTTGAAACAAAAAGAGATTCACTAAAGTTTGAGCTCTTAGAGATGCTAAAGAGCATACCTATGGATAGAGCCGATTTCATGGGCCTGTATGAAGCAAAAGATCCTATCTTTTTATCTAAAAAAATGTCATCTTTTTTAGGAGATAACTCACTTGAGTTTATATCTACAAATCTCTCAGAAGAGCCAAAATGGCATAAAGATACCTTAGATAATTTTTACTACTACTCTAAGTACTATGAGCCGCTTGATTGGTACTTGGTTTATGGTTTTGAGACATCTAAGATGAGTAAAAAAGAGTTAGAAAAACAGACTCAATTAGAGCAGATGCTAGATAATGAACTAGACTTTATCCTAAGTGCATCTGCGGCTATTGTTATCTTTGTAGTTGTTCTCTCACTTCTTCTCTCAAGAAAGATAAATAGTATATTTTTAGAGTACCAAGATGAGGTGCAAAGAAGAGCTGATGAACTTGAGAGATTAAATGAATCACTAGAGCAAAGAGTTGCTGATGGATTAAGGGAGCAAAGACAAAAAGATAAGATCCTAATCCAGCAGTCAAAGATGGCAGAGATGGGAGATATGTTAAGTATGATAGCCCATCAGTGGAGACAACCTCTAAATCAGATGTCGTACTTGATTATGAACATCGACTCAGCTTATGAGTATAAAGAGCTTACTAAAGAGTATCTTGATGAGAAGTTAGTTGAAGCAAATGGCATCTTAGAGTTTATGTCTGTAACCATAGATGATTTTAGAAACTACTTCAGACCAGATAAATCAAAAGAGTTTGTGCTTGTTAGTGATGTAGTAAATACAAGTGTGGCACTGATGCAAAAGTCGCTTGAACTTAGTGGTATAGAGCTTGAGTTAGATACTCAAGGGCGGGATTTGACTCATATATATAAAAATGAGTTTATACAAGTTATGTTAAATCTTATAAAAAATGCAAAAGATATCTTAGTAGAAAAAGAGATAAAAAATCCTAAAATAACCATCAAAACAAGATGCCAAAAAGAGAAACTAGTAGTAGAAGTTTGTGATAATGCTGGAGGGATTGATGAGGCTATAAAAGAGAAAATCTTTGAGCCATACTTCTCTACAAAAGATAAACACAATGGAACAGGTTTGGGGCTCTATATGTCAAAGATGATAATAGAAGAGCATCTAGGCGGGAGCTTGAGTGTAAGCAACCATGAAGATGGGGCTTGTTTTAGGATTGAGATATAGTTTGGCATCTTAACGCTTAGCTAATAGAGTTTTGTGTAGAATGTTGGCATTATGAAAGAGATTAAAAAAAGAGTTTTAACTCTACTTCTTATTACTTTTGCTTTTTTTGTTGTGCATGACTATGTTGTGCATGATATGCATCACGGTGTAAATTATGAGCTTAGTTACAAGGTATATGACAAATCAGATATGCAAAACAAGATCCATGATAGCATTCACACCATACTTAACTTTAATCTCAAAGAAACTCTGTTTATAGAGACTAAACTCTTAGATGCAAAGCCATCAAGCATAATCCTCAGCCTAAGTTCAAACACATCCCAAGTTCCACAAAGACCGCCGCTCATATAGACTTTTTTATAAAACTAAAATTTTAAAAAAAAGGTTAAATAATGAAAATAAAAATATTTTTACCACTCTTTATATCTGCATCTCTCTTTGCGCAAAATCTAAGTGAGATATTAGAATCTGTGCAGATAAGCAAAAGAGTGACCTCAATGAAAGAGCAGACTAAGTCAGAGATCGCCCAAACAGAACTCTTGGGTGCTTATGATGCTCCATATTTGGGACTTAGCATCTCTCACGCTGATGAGACTGATAAAAAAGGAGAAGAGTACGGAGTTGGCATCTCTCAAAATTTAAATCATCCCTTTGCAAACAAAAGCAAAGCTGTAGATGCAAAAAAAGAAGCGATAGAGATAGGTGCATCTTACGCTCTTAATATGTTGAGCTTAGATATAGCAAAAAGATATCATCAAGCCTGCATCTCAAAAGGGATGAGTGAGTCTTTTTTGAGACTATATGATGAGCAAAATGAGGGTTTTTTAAGACTTCAAAGAGCTTATGAACTTGGAGAGATTTCAAAAAAAGAGCTACTCTTTAACAAGTTAGATTTAGCAAAAACAAAGCAGAGTGCCTCAACTTTTAGACGAGCCTATATCTCAGAGCTCTCAAGTCTAAATGAAGCAGTTGACAATCTTACAATAGAAGAGTTGGCTTGTGATGACTTGTTTAAAATCACAAAAAGAGTTGAGTTAAAAGAGGTTCAAGAACACGCTCTTATAAAAGCAATAACTCAAGAACAAAGCTCAACAAAGGCTTTTTACAATGTTTACAACTCAACTTTTAGCTCCATAGGCTACGAACTACTTTATGAAAAAGAGCTAGATACAAAGCGTTACACATTTGGAGTGAGCCTTCCACTCGATTTTTTAAGTTCAAAAGCCCAGCTACAAAGAGCCGAATTACTTCACAAAGATGCCGCACTTATGGCAAAAAAAGATGCTCTTAGCATTGAGATAAAAAACTCTCTTGAGGCATCTAGAGAAAATCTAAAGACTCTTTATGAGGAGTTTGTTCTCCTAGAAGAGGAGATTTTGCCTCTGAGTTTAGAGTTAAAAGACTTGGCAAAAGAGTCTCTTAGAGAGGGGCATAGTAGTGTTTTAGAGTATTTGGATGCAACGCGCTCATATTCAAAAACACTTCTTGAACTTCAAGAGATTAACAAAAATTATTACAATGAGCTAATAGAGCTTTATAAAAGAGCTGATATGAGGGAAAAACTATGAGAATATTAACACTTTTAACACTTATCTTTATGACTCTTTTTGCAAACATCGAGATAAGCAAAAAGCAAGAGAGTGAACTTGGCATCAAAACTGCAAAAGTACAAAAAGCTACAACTATAGAGTTTGGGGCATATAACGCAAAGGTGAGCTTAGATGCAAAAGATATCATCTCTGTTGGATTAGCGGTTGATTCACTTGTCTTAGATATTTTTGTCACGAAACTCTCCTCTGTTAAAAAAGGAGATAAGCTTATCTCTTTAAGAAGTAGTGAACTTTTAAAGCTTCAAAAAGAGTACATCAACGCTCTTATAGAGAAGCAAAACCTACTTAAAAACTACCAAAGAGATGAGAAGCTGTTCAAAGAGGGAATCATCTCGCAAAAAAATCTATTTACCTCACAAAAAGAAAAACTAAACTCCGAGCTAAGAGTAAATTTAAGTGAGGGCGAACTCCTTATGAGCGGCTTTGATAAGGTTCTACTAAAGAGAGTTAGAGATACTCACACACTAGTAGAGTCTATAAATATCCTAGCACAAAGAGATGGTTTAGTAGATGCCATAGCTGTAAATGTTGGGCAAAAAGTTGAATCTAACAAAACCATGATGAAAATCTATGCAGATGCAAAGAGATACTTGGAGTTAAATGTGCCTCTTCATGTTGCAAACAATATAGCTCTTGGAGATAGATGCTACTTTGAATCAAAGAGCGCTAAAATCGTGGCAATCTCAAACATCGTAAATGAAGAGACTCAGTCTGTAAATGTAAGGGCCATTATAGAAGATGCAAAAGATGTGATGATAAATAGGGTCTATTTTGCAAAGATAAAAAAGAGTGTAGAGGGTGCGTTTATGGTTGAAAAAAGTGCTTTGGTTTATGAGCAAAACAAGCCAATAATCTTTAGAGAAACCCAAAAAGGATACGAAGCTTTGAGTGTTGTGATACTCAAAGAAGATGCACAAACTTACACCATAGAAGCAGATCTAAATGAAGATGATGAGGTAGCTATAAGCTCCACTTCTGCACTTCTTAGTGCATTGGAGCATCAGAGTGAGTGAAAGGCTTATTAGTTTTGCACTTTCGCAAAGGTTCTTAGTTCTCTTAGTCGCATTTGGAGTTTTGTTTTTTGGTGCATCTTCTATGCTAAAACTACCAGTAGATGCCTACCCTGATGTAGCTCCAACACAAGTAAAAATAATATTAAAGTCATCAGGAATGACACCAGCTGAGATGGAGTCTCGTGTTATGATTCCAGTTGAGCAAAACCTGCAAAGCATACCAAATCAGGTGATGGTTCGCTCACTTGCAAAGTATGGACTTTGTGACATAACTATTGACTTTGAAGATGGGGTTGATATCTACTGGGCCAGACAGCAAGTAGCACAAAGGCTTAGTGAAGTAAAAAATGTACTCCCACAAAATGTAACAGGAGGACTCGCTCCCATAACTACTCCACTTGGTGAAGTTTTGATGTTTACTATAGAGTCTGATGACTTAGATTTGATGCAAAAGCGGACACTTCTTGACTGGGTTATAAACAAGAAAATCCGCTCTATTGATGGAGTCGCAGATACAAATGCTTTGGGTGGATATGTTAAGACTTATGAGATAGTTCCTGATTTTCTTAAGATGAAACTGCACAAAATCACAATGAGTGAACTCGAAGATGCAATTAAAAAGAACAATAAAAACGAAGGCGTTGGAAGACTCTCTATAGGCGAGCAGAGCCTTTTTATAAGAACTGAGGGAAGACTTAAAAACCTTAATGATATCTCAAGGCTCATTATAAAGAGTGTTGATGCAAGAGATGTTAGAGTCTCTGATATCGCTGAGATAAGGATTGGCTCACTTACAAGAGGTGGTTTTGTTACAAAAGATGGTAAAGAAGAGGCAGTTCAAGGCTTGATTTTATCAAGAAAAGGGGTCGATACTTCAGGGGTTTTAAAAAGAGTAAAAGAGGAACTAAAAAGTATAGAAAAAGATTTGCCAAAAGGCACAAGCATAAA
>JAVEST010000044.1:0-13555 GCA_034006465.1 Sulfurimonas sp.
TATAAAAGGTTCTCCACAACCTGTAATTAGACATGAAATCGTCAATAATGACTCTATAGTTGGTGGGGCCAATTTTAAAAGATGTACTATCGATACGCTTGGTTCTGAAATCACTCTCTTTAATGAAAATGGCATGAAGATAAGTACAAGTTCAGCAAATGCTATAGAAAAAGCATTTTTTACAGAAAAATTTCGTAGAGTAGATTATTCTAAAATTGGTACTATCTTTGAAACGACTCACAATGAGGAGAGTAACAAATATAAAAATGCTATAGAGAGTAAAATCAACAACGGCATCATAAAATGCGGTACTTTCAAGGTGGTAGTGGATCTTATGCACGGCATCATATCAGAGATTATGCCATCAATCTTAAACTCTTTAGGTGTAGAAAATATAGTTTTAAACACATATTATGATGAGCATAAATTAGCAAATATACCACTTTTAGAAAAAAACAGTATAGCAAATACATCTGCAATTGTAAAAAGTTTGGGTTACGATATGGGAGTGCTTATTCATCAAAATGCTAAAACACTAAGCTTAATAACAGAAAAAGGAAAACTCTTAAGTAAGGTAGAACTACTCTATAGCGTGCTAGAACTTCTTAATCTATCTGTTGTTGGTGAGAAAAAAAGAGTCTTTTTGCCAACTTGGGCGCCAGATATAAAGTACTTTGAAAACCTTGAGATAGAGCGTGGTAAATACTCAGATTTTAAACCAAAAGATCTTATGAAATATGACCTTATAGCTACCGTTGATGGGAACTTTGCTTTTACTGAGTTTAGTTATACTCGTGATGCGATATACTCAACTCTAAAGATAATGGAACTTATAAGTTGTCATAAAGTTAAACTCTCTAAGCTTGCTGAGTCTATAGAAGAGTTTTACTATAAAACCTTTAAGATTGATTGTGACCAATCACTTAAAGGTAAGATGATGAGAATGTTCCTAGAAGATGCAAAAGATAAAAAATCATCTGCTGATGATGGAGTTAAAATCTGGGAAAATGATACAGACTGGATTTTAATGATTCCAGATCAATACAATAACCATCTCAATATTTATATCCAAGCAAGAGATGATGCCTCAGGCAATGATATTTATGAAAAATATAGTGATAAAATTTCAAAATGGTCAAAAGAATAAAGGATGAAAGTTGAATCTTAGTTTTATATGGCACATGCATCAACCAGATTATCGTGATGCTAATGGCATCATGCAGATGCCGTGGGTTTTTTTACATGCGATAAAAGATTATTACGATATGCCGTGGATGCTATATAGACATAGTGGTTTAAAGGCTACTTTTAACATAACTTCTCCGCTTATATTGCAGCTTGAGCTCTATTACGATAGAGCAGAAGCGCACGATAAGTTTTTAGCTCTTTGGCTTAGCCATCCAACTCTCTTAGATGAAAAATCAAGAGCTTGGATTTTAAAAATATGTAAAAGCACTCAGTATAATACTATGGTTAAAGAGTTTCCAAGATATAAAGAGTTGTATTATAGAGAGCATTTTAATAATGATGAACTTTTAGATATTGAAGTGCTTTTTATGCTCTCATGGTGTGGTGTTTACTTAAGAGAAAATTCTCAAATTGTAAAGCATCTTATTCAAAAGAAAAGAGACTATGATGATGAAGATAAAGCCTTACTTTTAACAGAGCTATCAAAGTTTGTATCTGGCATCTTTGATTACTATAAAAAGCTACATGAAGAGGGTGTGATTAGCATATCAACAACACCTCTGAATCATCCAATTTTACCACTACTTTTAGATATGAATAATGCCACTTATGCAAATGCTAGTACAAATATTCCAAAAGATCATATGCCACTAGCCGCTGATGCTTCGTTACAAGTTGCTAAATCAAAAGAGTTGTTTCTTAAAACTTTTGGATTCACTCCAGATGGATTTTGGCCTGCAGAGGGTTCAGTAGATGAAAAAACTGTAGCACTTCTAAAAGAGCATAATATAAAATGGATAGCAACAGATGAAGAGATACTATTTAAGTCCATAAATTCTCGAAACAGAGATAATCTCTATAAAGCGTATGAGTATAATGATATGTGTATTGGATTTAGAGACCATTATTTAAGTGATTTGATCGGTTTTTCATATAGACACCAAGATTCTGAATCTGCTGCAAATAGTTTTGTAGGTGAGCTTCAAAAGATAGAACACAATAATAATAAGGGTACAGTTTTTGTTATTTTAGATGGTGAAAATGCATGGGAATTTTATAAAAATAATGGCTTTGATTTTTTTGATGCGCTCTATAGTAAACTAAGCCACCTCTCTTGGTGCAAGACTTTAACTATGGATGAAGTCTATGAGTTAGACAAAGTAAAACTACAAAACCTAGCTCCTGGGAGTTGGATTAATGGCGAATTTAATACTTGGGTTGGGCATAGAGAAAAAACTAGGGCTTGGGAACTTATTTATATTACAAAAAGAGATTACCAAAGACATAAAGATGGTTTGAGTGATCAGATTAAAGAGAAGATAAGTGAGCATTTTTTAGCTGCAGAGTGCTCAGATTGGTTTTGGTGGTATGGAGATGATCACTATACAGACTTTGGTGTAGAGTTTGATGAGCTATTTAGAAATCACCTAATTGAAATTTATGATTTAATGAATCTTAAGGCTCCGACAGATATTTTTATACCAATTTTAGAGGAAAAGAGTGTTATGGATTTTTGGTTAAAACCACAATCTAATATATCTCCGCACATGAATGGAAAACATGACTCTTTTTTTGAATGGATTGGCTGTGGTGTTATAGATGAGAGTAAGTTATTTTCAACTATGGATAAGCAAAGGGGGCCAATAAGAAAAATATTATATGGCCAAGATGGTGAAAATGTATATGTCTCATTTCTAGCTAAAAGGAAGATATTAAATAGCGATGACTTTGTTCATATTACTATTGAGCCTTTAAATATTAAGTCAAAATTACCCTTAATATCACAAAAAACATTTATAGGGCCAATCGAAGTTGAAGTGGCATTTGAAGATGTGTTTGAGATAAGTATAGATAAAAAGTTAATAGAGACTGATTCAATATCTATAATCTTTGAGGTTGAACAAAATGGAAAGATTATCCAATCTCTTCCTGGTTTTGGCGAACTTAAAATTGATTTAGGTGATGATTATAGTAAAAACTGGTTTGTATAAGGAAAAATAATGCGTAAAGTGTCTTTGTTATTTGGTGTGCATATGCATCAACCAGTTGATAATTTTGGGGAGGCTGTAGATGAAGCTATAGAGCTTTGCTATAGACCTTTTTTTGAGACAATGATTAACTACCCTAATTTTAAATTTAGTGTTCACTGCAGCGGTTGGTTGCTTGATAGGATAAGAAAAAACAGTCCTGATATATTTCAAAATATGAAAACATTAACTGATAGTGGTTCTATAGAGTGGGTAAGTGCAGGCTACTATGAGCCTGTTCTTAGTTCGATCCCCTCAAACGATCGCCAAGCGCAGATAAAAAAACTAAATAAATATATAAAGAAGCATCTAGGCGTAAGTCCAAAAGGGCTATGGCTCACTGAAAGGGTTTGGGAATCTTCAATAGTTCCAGATATAGCGGCTTGTGGGAATGAGTTTGTAATGGTAGATGATTATCACTTTTTAAGTAGTGGTTTTTGTGCCAATAAAATGGACGGATATTATAAAACTGAAGAGAGTGGAGTCGAGATTGGGTTGTTTCCAATAGCGCAATCTTTGAGATATGCCTTGCCATTTTTCAGCGTTGAGCGCTCCATCGAGACAATACTAAATTGTTCACAAAACAAAAACTCTGCAGCCATAATATTCGACGATGCAGAAAAGTTTGGTTTATGGCCAAAAACTCATGAATGGGTATATAAGAAAAAATGGCTAGAGAAGTTTGTGGAAGCTGTGATAGGTCATGAACAGATTAAAACAGAGCATTATAGTGCTTATATGAGAGAAAATCGTTCTATAGGTTTAGCTTATTTGAACAATACTTCGTATTTTGAGATGGGAGAGTGGAGTCTAATGCCAAAGCAAACTATGGCACTAGAGCGTTTAAAACAATCCCTTGGAGATAAATATTTTAATGATATGGCAGTTGCCTTTGTAAAAGGTGGTACATGGAAGAATTTTTTTATAAAATATTTGGAGAGTAATTATCTTCATAAAAGAATGTTAAATCTTAGTTTAAATCAAGATAATTTTGATAAAGACACTTTAAAGTCGCTATATAAACTACAAACAAATGATGTCTTTTGGCATGGTGTTTTTGGAGGTCTTTATCTTCCAAACCTAAGAGATAATGCTTACAGATATCTCCTTGAGATAGAAAAAACAAGAGCTAAAAATCACACAACATATGAAGTTTTAGATATAGATAAAGATGGATATGATGAACTTAAAGTATTGACCCAAAATCTAAGTGTCGTGCTTTCAACAAAACATGGCGCTCAAATGATTGAATTTGGCTCTTTTGATACTCTTTTTAATTGGCAAAACACACTTATGAGAAGGGAAGAGGCTTATCATGAGAAAATTTTAAATCCAAAAAAAGTAGATACAAGAGAACAAAATAGTGAAGATGAGATAGAGACTATACATAGTGACGCAACAGTTATAGATGAGAGTTTAAAAGATGAACTTATATATGACTGGCATCCAAAATATTCATTTATAGACCATTTTAGTTTTGAAGGTTTTTGTTTAGATAATTTTAAAAATCTCTCATTTAGAGAGGTCGGAGACTTTGCAAATCAAACCTTTACAAAAGCAAAAAATGAAAATACTTTTATTAGAAATGGTGGATTGTATCTAGATAAATCATATCCAACAAGATTAACAAAAGAGTATGCTTTTGATAAAAATAGAGTGGAGCTAGATTTAGAAATCCAAAGTGAATACACGCAAAAACTCTTCTATGCTATGGAGTTTAATTTTCACTTTGCACATCCATATAAAGTGACCTTTAATTCTAAAACTATTGGCGATGGATTTAGTGAGGATGATTGTGATGAGCTCCTTATTGCAGATGATTATACAGAGAGAGTTATAAAAATCACAACAAATAAGAAGTGTGATATGTATGGATATGTATTAAATACAATATCTCAAAGTGAGAGTGGTTTTGATAGAGTAGCACAAGGAATATCTTTTATATTTACAACTCCATATGAATCAAACTTAAGTTTAAAAGTTGCAGTAGAGGTGAGTGATGTCTGATATAAGATTAGATACGATTAACAATAAATATGTAATTATCGCACCAGAGAGGTTACATAGACCCAATTTACAAAGTTACTCTAGAGAGAAGAGTTCTAAAGTAAATTGTCCATTTTGTGAGGGCAATGAACATATGACTCCAAATGAGGTCTATGCTCTAAGGTACAATGAACCTAACAAAGGTATGTGGAAAACAAGAGTGGTTCCAAATCTTTATAAAGCGGTTCAGGTTGAACTTGAAGATAAATCTCAAAGGGATGGAGTGTTTGAGTTTAAGTCAGGCGTAGGTGCTCATGAAATCTTAATAGACTCACCTTGCCATGATTGTGATATTAACGATTTGAGTGTTTTTGATGTTGAAAATTGGCTACGAACTATGATTTTAAGAATAGAAGATCTAAAAGATGACAAAAGACTTATACATCTAAGCATCTTTAAAAATTTTGGACAAAATGCTGGAGCTACGCAAGATCACCCTCATACTCAGTTGTTGGCACTTCCAATTATGCCTAAAAAACAGTTAGCTTTTTTAAATAGAAATATAGAGTATTACTTCCGTCATGGACGAGGAAAGATAGAAGATATAGTTCATAATGAGATTAAGGCAAAGAAAAGAGTTTTATATATAGTTGGAAACTTTGTCTCTTTTTGCCCCTATGCAAGTGAGTATCCATTTGAGGTTATGATAGCTCCAACTAAAAATATATCTAGCCTAAACAGATGCTCAAGAGAAGATCTTATAGACTTAGCAAATATCATAAAAATGACATTTAAAAAATTAAATAAGCAACTTGGAGTTTTTGACTATAACTTATTTTTTGATTTAGCGCCACTAAATTCAAACTTTGAGACTGAAAAATATATGGCATCTATTGATAAAAACTACCGTTTTACCATAAAAATAACCCCTAGAATCTACAGGTCAGGTGGTTTTGAGATTTCTACTGGAATGTTTATAAACAGTGTTGAACCAGAATACTGTGCAAGATTATTAAGAGGAGACTAAAATGACAAATACTTTGGCGGGCAGAGTAGCTCCAAAAAGTGAACTTATAGATGTGGCACAGCTTATGGGCTCTTACTATGAACTAAACATAGATGCTAGTGTAGAATCACAGCGCGTTAGCTTTGGAACTTCTGGTCATCGTGGAAATGCTATGACGAAGAGTTTTAATGAAGCTCATGTAATGGCGATAACTCAGGCTGTTTGTGAGTACAAAAAGAAAATGCTCTATGATGGAGTCATCTTTATAGCAAAAGATACTCATGCTCTTTCAGTTGTTGCACAAATGACAGCGATAAGAGTTTGCGTGGCAAACGAAGTATCTGTGGCCATATCAAAAGATGATAACTACACACCTACGCCTCTTGTCTCTTTTGCTATCTTAGAGCACAATAAAAAAAGCGAAAAGAAAGCTGATGGAATTGTTATAACTCCATCACACAATCCTCCATCAGATGGTGGTTTTAAGTACAATCCACCAAATGGTGGCCCTGCTGATACTGATGTAACTTCACTTATACAAATGCGTGCAAACGAGATACTAGAGAACAACCTTTTAGATGTAAAAATAGTCAGTTATGAAGAAGCTTTGGCATCTAGCCTCTTAAGCGAGTTTGATTTTATAACACCTTATGTTGAAGCGTTGGGTGAGATAGTAGATATGAAAGTGATACAAAAAGCAAATCTAAAAATAGCAGCTGATGCCCTTGGTGGCTCGGCTATAGCTGTATATGAGAAGATAAAATCTCACTACAAGCTTGATATGGATGTTATAAATCCGTATGTGGATTATACTTTTTCATTTATGACGCTTGACCATGATGGCAAGATTCGTATGGATTGTTCTTCCCCTTACTCAATGGCTTCAGTGCTTAGTTTAAAAGATAACTACGATTTAGCTATTGCAAACGATACAGATGCGGATAGACACGGAATAGTTACGCCAAAAGGCGGGTTGATAAATCCAAATCACTATCTAAGCGTAGCTATATGGTACTTGTTTAAATATAGAAAAAACTTTACAAAAGATTTAAAGGTTGGAAAAACCTTGGTTTCTAGTTCTATGATAGAGCATGTCTGTAGAAGTCTTGATCGAGAGGTTTATGAAGTTCCAGTTGGCTTTAAGTGGTTTGTTGATGGCTTATATGATGGCTCTTTAGGCTTTGGCGGAGAAGAGAGTGCAGGGGCTTCATTTCTTCGCTTTGATGCGAGTGTTTGGAGTACTGATAAAGATGGCATTATTATGACTCTCTTAGCAGCAGAAATCATGGCAGTAACTGGTAAAGATATAGCAGATATCTACAAAGAATTTGAAGATGAATTTGGTAAATCCTATTACGACCGCATAGATGCACCCGCTAGTTTAGAGCAAAAAAAAATATTAAAAACGCTTAAGGCTGAGTTTATAGATATTGAGTCATTAGCTGGTGAGAAAATTGAGAAAATTTTAAGCAGTGCTCCTGGAAATAATGCGGAGATAGGTGGACTTAAAATTGTAACAAAAAATGGCTGGGTGGCAATGCGCCCATCTGGAACTGAGGATATATATAAGATATATGCAGAGAGTTTTATCTCTAAAGAGCATTTAATTCGTTTACAAAAAGAGGCTCAAACAATCATGCAAGAGTTGTTTAAGAGTATATAATGAAGATACTTTTTGCTTCAAGTGAGATGTATCCATACGCTAAAAGTGGCGGCTTAGCAGATGTCGCTGCCTCTCTCCCAAAATCACTAGCAGAGTTTGTAGATATATCTACTCTTATGCCATTTTACAGTTTTATGAAAAAAGATGATTTAAAAATGGAGCATAGTGATGAGATTAACTTAGGCGGAGTCTCCTATAAGTTAAAGTTTTATAAAAAAAACAACACTGCTACATATTTCGTAGAAGCTCCACTTCTTAGTGATACACAAAATCTTTACGCAGATGAGTTTAAAGACTATGCAGACAATGATTTACGCTTTGGGATTTTTTCTAAAGCTATAGTTGTTTTAGCAAAAAAATTAGAAGTAGAGCTACTGCATCTAAATGATTGGCATACAGCTCTTAGCTCTTTATATCTTAAAGAAGAAAAATCAAAAATCAAAACTATTCTTACTATTCATAATCTCGCCTATCAAGGACTCTTTTCTAGGGATACACTAGAGAGGCTCTCTATAGATAAAAAATATTTTAACACTGATGGATTAGAGTTTTATGACAAGGTTAACTTCTTAAAAGCTGGCATCGCATATAGTGATGCCATTACTACAGTTAGTCCAACTTATGCAAAAGAGATTTTAACACAAGAGTTTGGCTGTGGACTTGATGGCTTTTTAAACTACCATAAAGGTAAGCTCTATGGAGTCTTAAATGGTATAGACAAGACTCTTTTTAATCCAAAAACGGATAAGTATCTGTACAAGAATTATGATTATAATAGTTTGGAGATAAAGCAAGAAAATAAAAAAGCTTTTTTAAAAAACTCCTCTTTAAAAAAATCAAAACTTCCTCTTTTTGTTATGGTAACTCGCATCGTTGAGCAAAAAGGTATAGATTTGATTATAGAGTCACTGAAAAAATTAGTGTCTAAAAAATTAAATCTCCTTATTGTAGGAGAGGGAAGTTTAGAATTTGCAACTAAGCTTGAAAGGCTTTCAAACAAGTATGAAAATTTTGAATTTATAAACATATATAATGAAGAGTTGTCTCATAAGATTTATGCAGCTGCAGATTTTTTACTAATGCCATCAAGGTTTGAGCCTTGTGGGCTTAACCAGATGATTGCAATGAGTTATGGAACTCTGCCTATAGTGCATGGAGTAGGTGGACTAAAAGATAGTGTTATTGATGATGTCGATGGGATTATATTTAAAGATGAGAGTAAAAAAGATTTACTAAGAGCCGTAAAAAGAGCTATAAAACTCAAAAAAAATAGTGAAAAATTTAACTCTATGAGGATATTTGCTATGAAAAAAAATCTCTCATTTACTAAGAGTGCACTCAAATATATAGAGATTTATAAAAAGGTTTTAGCATGACTTTAGTTATAGATGCTGGTGGAACATATCTTCGCGCTGAGATTCATACACAAGATGGTGTTTTGAAAAAGTTAAAAGAGCAAAGCTCAGCTTTTGGATTGGCATCTTGGATTGAGATAATAATAAAAGAGCATAAAGATATAAAAACTATCTGCATCTCTTATGCAGGTCAGGTAAAAGATGGAGTGATAATTTCTGCTCCAAATATTAAGATAGATATACACGAGATAAAAAACTATTTTAAAGAGAAGTATGACATTACACTTTTTATAGAAAATGACTTAAATTGTGCAGTTTTGGCTGAGAGTGTTTATCTTAAAGAAGATGATGTTTGTGCTATCTACGTTGGAACTGGACTTGGTCTTGGAGTTGTTAGCTCAGCAAGGCTTATAACAGGTTTTAGTGGAGTGGCGACAGAGTTAGGTCATATTCCTTACAAAAAAGCACCCTTTATATGTGGATGTGGCAAAAACAACTGCATCGAACTCTTTGCCTCAGGCTCAGCACTAGATAAGTGGAAAAGATATAAAAACATAGATAGTAAATTAACTCTAGAAGAGCTAAAAGGGTCTTTAGAGTTTAGCGAGATATATGAAGAGTTTGAAGTTGCATTGCTATACGCAATCTCAACTGCGATAACACTTTTTAATCCAAAAGTTGTTGTTTTAGGTGGTGGTGTAATAGAGTCAAATCCACAACTAGAGAGTATAATAGCTTCAAAGATAAAAGAGTATGCGATGCCTGTTGCACTAAATGGTGTAAAGATAATAAAAACGAAACTAAAAAATGCACCAATGGTCGGTGCTTTAATGCTAAAGGGTTTAAGATGAGTAAGAAAAAATTAAATATACTGTTTGCGGCATCTGAGGTTGTACCATATGCTAAAACTGGAGGCTTGGCAGATGTGGCAGGCGCACTTCCTAAAGCCATAAAAGAGTTAGGACACAACATTATAGTTGTGATGCCAAGATATTACCAGATAGATACAGCAGATTTAACAAAACTACAAGAGCCTTTAGGCGTACCTATGGGTGTGATGGGTGAGTTCTGGGCAGCTGTATATACAACAACGCTCCCAAATAGCAAGGTGCCAATATATTTTATAGATTATGAAGAGTACTTTGGTAGAAGCAAACTCTATGAGGACGAGTGGGGGGAGAGTTTTAAAGATAATGATAACCGTTTTATCTTTTTCTCTAAAGCGGCACTTCAACTCTCTAAGATGCTAAACTTTGCTCCAGATATAGTTCATGCAAACGATTGGCATACGGCTACGATGCCACTTCTTATGAGAACCAGATTTTTTCACGACTTTGCTCACACTAAGTCAGTTCTTACTATTCACAACCTACAGCATCAAGGTCATTTTTTCAAAGGCGCTATAGATGTTTTAGAAGTTGGTTGGGATTATTTTAACGCGCATGATTTAGAGAGCCATGATGGAGTTAACTTCTTAAAGGGCGGAATATCAAGAGCAGATGCAGTAACAACTGTTTCAAAGAAATATGCGCGAGAGATTCAAACACATGAGTTTGGTTTTGGCTTAGAGCATCATATGCAATCTCATGCGCATAAGATATATGGCATCTTAAATGGTGTGGATTATGATGAGTGGAATCCTTCAGTTGATAAGCATATCGCCAAAAAATATGATATTGATGATATGAGTGGGAAAGTAGAATGCAAGCGAGATATTCAAAAACACTTTGGACTTGAACTTAGAGATGATGTAGCCATGATAGGTTTCGTTGGAAGATTTGTAGAGCAAAAAGGTATAGCAATGATTGCTTCCATCCTTAACTCTATACTAGATTTTGATGTTCAAATAGTTGTGCTTGGAACTGGTGAGAAGTGGGCAGAAGACTTCTTTAGCACGACTTCTTATTATCGTCCAAACTTTGCTGTGCATGTTGGTTATTCAGATGCACTAGCTCACAAGATAGAAGCAGCAAGTGATATGTTTTTAATGCCTTCACTCTTTGAGCCATGTGGACTCAACCAAATCTATAGTTTAAGATATGCAACCTTGCCAATAGTCCGAGCAACAGGTGGTTTGGATGATACCATCCATAACTACGATGAGTTTCATGAGAGCGGAAACGGTTTTAAGTTTTATGAGGCTTCAAATGATGCACTTTACCACACTATAAAATGGGCACTAGATGTTTACTACAACTCTAATGAGTCATTTGTAAGTATGCAAAAAAGAGCTATGAGTGAACGCTTTGGTTGGGATAGTGCAGCTTTAGAATATGTAGATATTTATAAAAATATTTTAGGAAAATAATATGAACTATGATATGTTTTACGATGTGACTCTCTTTAATGATTTGGATATATATCTATTTAAAGAGGGTACTCACTCAAAGCTCTATGAACATTTAGGTGCGCATCTATACACAAGAGATGGAATTAACGGCACATATTTCTCTGTTTGGGCTCCAAATGCAAATAGTGTAACAGTTAGAGGAGATTTTAACTCTTACGATACAAACTCTCATCCTTTAAAGCTAAGAGATGATGAGTCTGGGATTTGGGAGGGTTTTATCTCTAATGTTAGACAAAACATGACATATAAGTACCATATAAACTCAGGTTCTGAAAATGCAAATCCAGACAAAGCTGATCCTTTTGCTTTTTGCTCTGAAGTTGCACCTGCCTCAGCATCAAAGGTTTATGAGCTTGATGGTTATGAGTGGGAAGATAAGAAATGGATGAAGAAGCGAGGCAAAAATAACTCTCATAAAGCGCCAATCTCTATCTATGAAGTACATCTAGGCTCGTGGAGAAGAAAAGTTGAAGAGTCTAACCGCTACTTAACATATGTAGAGTCTGCAAAAGAGTTAGCCGTTTACTTAAAAGAGATGAACTTTACGCATGTGGAACTTCTACCAATCACGGAGTTTCCATTTAAAGGATCTTGGGGTTATCAAGTCACAGGTTACTTTGCACCAACGGCTAGATTTGGCTCGCCTCATGAGTTTATGCAGTTTGTAGATATTATGCATGAGCATGATATTGGGGTTATCCTAGACTGGGTGCCATCGCACTTTGTGACAGATGGGCATGGTCTTATGAACTTCGATGGAACTTGTCTTTATGAGCATAAAGATCCAAGAAAGGGATATCACCCTGAGTGGAAGAGTGCCATCTTTAACTATGATAGAAATGAAGTTCGGGCTTTTTTAATAAGCTCGGCAATGTTTTGGCTTGAGTATTACCACATAGATGGCATAAGAGTAGATGCAGTAGCATCTATGCTCTATCTTAACTATGCAAGAAAAGATGGAGAGTGGGTGCCAAATGAAGATGGTAGTAATGTAAACCGTGGAGCAGTTAAGTTTTTAGAGCAGTTAAATGTTACTGCTTATGGAGAGTTTAGCGATATCATGATGATAGCAGAAGAGTCCACAAACTACTCAAAAGTATGTGGAGCGGTCAGTGATGGCGGACTTGGTTTTGGGTATAAATGGAATATGGGTTGGATGCATGATATTTTAAAATATATGAAATTTGACCCCGTCTATAGGGAACATCATCACAAAGATTTGACCTTTAGTTTTGTCTATATGTTCAATGAAAACTATGTACTTCCACTTAGTCATGATGAAGTTGTTCATATGAAAGGCTCTTTGATAAACAAGATGCCAGGAGATAACTATAAAAAATTCGCAAACCTAAGAACACTTTTTTCGTTGATGATGTCTCATCCTGGGAAAAAACTACTCTTTATGGGTGGAGAGTTTGCACAGTTTGCGGAGTGGAACTATGAGAGAAGTTTAGACTGGCATCTACTAGAATACAAAGAGCATAAAGGTATGCAAAAGACTGTAAAAGAGTTAAACAGACTATATATAACAGAGCCATCCTTGCATCTTAATGATGTTGAGAAAGAGGGCTTTGAGTGGATAGAAGAGAATGACTATCAGGCCAATGTTATCTCATTTATCAGATGCGGTGCGAAAAAAACAAAGCCTATCATAGTCGTGTGTAACTTTTCAGATAAAGAGCATGTAGGTTACAACTTAGGTGTACCAACAAAAGGCACATACGAAGAGATTTTTAACTCCAATGAGGAAGAGTTTGGTGGTTACGGTGCAGCAAATACAAACCCTATAAAGTCAACAAAAGAGAGTTGTCATGGAAGGGAAAATATGATAAAAATTAACCTTGCATCACTAAGCGTTAGTTATTTTAAGAAGTGCTAATTTAAATAACTAACATCAAGAGACTTGTAAAACAAAGATCATAAGTTTGTAAAAGTAATCAACACTCTAGCTACAAGATGAACATCATCTTGAGCATAAAC
>JAVEST010000138.1:0-4519 GCA_034006465.1 Sulfurimonas sp.
ATGTAAGCATGAAGATAGAAGAGGGCGAGCTTGTAGTGATTAAAGGTGCTAGTGGGAGTGGAAAGAGTAGTGTTTTATCACTTATTGCAGCACTAAGTAAACCTACAACTGGAGAGATTATAGTAGATGCTAAGCAGATATCAAAGCTTCCAGACCGTTTTGCATCTGAATATAGACGAGACAATATCGGGTTTGTATTTCAAAAGTACAATCTTATAGCTACACTTAGTGTAAAAGAGAACATCCTACTTCCTTTAGTCCCACTAAATCCAGACGCACAAGATGCAGATGCAAAACTTCATAGGGTTATGGAGATGTTTAAAATATCTCATAAAAAAGATGCCATCATTAAAAACCTCTCAGGTGGAGAGCAACAACGTGTTGCAATTGCAAGAGCAAATGTCAATAACCCTAAAATCATCATAGCAGATGAGCCAACTGCAAACTTAGATGAGAAGCTCTCTCTTCACTTTATAGAGATGCTTCGCGAGCTAAAAAAACTAAACAAAACTATAGTTATAGCTACTCATGATCCACTCTTTTTTGGTTTGGATATTGTAGATCGTGAGATTGAGATGCATAATGGAGTTGTCATTTGATACTAACTCCTGAAGTTTTAGCTATCTTTATACTAAACATAGTCTTTGGACTTTTTGGCATCATAGCTTTTTATCTGAGTGTGAAAATCTACTTAAATTGGGATCTAAGTTCTACAAGCAAAACTCAGTACCGCCTTGAAAAACAGAGCTACTTAGCAGCTACTATCATAAAGTTTATCTTTATTATAAAAGTTCCTCTATTTCTCTTTTTTGTTTTTACTCTTGATAAGATCTCAAACGTTTTGACAGGGGCAATGTGTGGGGCTGGGGTTGTAGATGCAACAGATACTGGAACTTTTCTTTTTGTTTTAAAAATCATAAATCTATATATCTTTGCTTACTGGATTGCTCTTCATAATGAAGATGCTTCTCGTGAAGAACAGCCCTTTGTTAAACAAAAATTTGCCTTTTTTATATTTGCTTTTTTTCTTTTTATGGCGGAACTTATCATCGAGGGAGTGATGTTTGGCTCCATAGAGATAGATAAGATGGTGAGTTGCTGTGGTACACTCTACTCAAGTAGTTCAACTTCGGCAATATCTAGTATTTTTGCACTTGATACTTCACTTCTTTTATATATATTTTATGGGATATTTTTTCTTATTGTTTTGTTTTATTTTTTGAAAAACAGATACCTTTTTGCCATAAGTAACGCTCTTTTTGTACCTATATCTCTCATCACGCTTATAGTTTTTTTTGGAACTTACATATATGAACTACCATCACATCACTGCCCATTTTGTTTTTTACAAAGTGACTACTACTTTGTAGGTTATTTTATCTATGCATTCCTGTTTTTAGGAACATTCTATGGGCTTGTTGTTGGTTTTGTTGAATCCAAAGAGGAGGACAAGTTAAAAAGCTATAGAATGTCTCTGATATTTAACTCTCTTTATGTTATATTGCTTACATCATTTGTCGTGATATATTTTATAAAAAATGGAGTTTGGCTTTGATGATGAAATATCTAAAGGTTGTACTACTGCTTGCTATAAGTCTCTCTTTTATAGCTTGTGAGCAAGAGACACAAAAGGGTGTCTCTGCTGTTCATTGGGACAGAGATATGTGTAGTAGATGTGTTATGGTGGTTAGTGATAGAAAAAACACTGTACAGATGAGGAATCCAGATACTCAAAAAACATATATGTTTGATGATATAGGGTGTATGGCTCTTTGGTTTGAAGAAGAAAAACCGAGCTGGGAAGATAGAGCAATCGTCTGGATAACAGATGTTGATAGTGGTGAGTTTATAGATGCTAGAGTTGCATTTTATGACACAAACAATGTCACGCCTATGGCTTATGGATTTTCAGCGCACAAGACCAAAGAAGCGATAAAAGAGGGCGAAGAGATAATCTCTTATGATGAAGTTATAAAAAGAGTAAAGAAGATAGGGCAATGAAGCAAACACTACAAAACATAGATATGTTTAAAGAGCTTGATGAAGAGACACTATCTAAGATTGAAAAATTAACAACGCATCACACTATAGCTAAAGACAATATAGTTTTTTATGAGGGAGATGACTCTAAATATCTCTACCTTTTAGCTAAGGGGATTATAAAACTATATAAGACTTCATCTAGTCATAAAGAGATAGTTTTAAAGTACTTTCATGAGAATGAACTCATAGGCGAGGTGGCTAACTTTGAGAAGATGCCATATCCTGCAACTGCTAAAGCATATAGTGATGTTGAGGTTTTAAAGATAGATTTTAAAGGTTTAAAAGATATCATCTATTCAAACCCAGAACTCTCTTATATCATCCAAACATCTTTGATAAAAAAGATTAAAAACCTTGAAGTTATCATCTCTACTAACTTAGTTCTTGACTCTAAAGAGAGGGTCGCAAAGTATATGTATAACCATGCTGATAGTTTTTTTGCTACTAAAAACATCCTCATAGCTGAGATACTAAGTGTATCGCCTGAAACACTCTCAAGGATTCTAAAGTCATTTAAAGACAATGGCATCATAGATATGAAAGCTAAAAAGATGGATAGAGAAGCACTTTTAGAATACTTTGAATAAGGATAGGTTTGCATGGTAATATCAAATGCTATTGTTTGTGACGCTCATAGCGAGTACAAGGCTGATATTCGTATAGAAGATGGCATCATAACTGAGATAGCCGATAGTTTGAGTGATGACGATGTGCGAGATGCCAAAGGTGCGTATTTTCTACCACTTTTAGTGGACACGAACATAAGACTTCAAGACTCAATTCTTAACTCAAGAAACATCAAGAAAATATCAAAAGAGGCACACCGTGGCGGAGTTGGAGTCGTTGTACTAAATGCAGATAGCACTCCAGCTATTGATAACGAGATAGTCTTAGAGTTTGCACAAAATGGCCTGCATAACTTAGAGGGTGCAAAAGTAGAGCTTATGCTAAACTCTCTAAAAGAAGACAGCACACTAAGCAATATCGCCATACTTTTAAAAAGTGGAGCGGTAACTCCATATATGAGCACTATCGCAAAAAATGATGTAGCTATAAAGATAGCCGAGTATGCTCAGATGTATAAGAAAACCATCTTTTGTAAAGCTGAAGACAACTCTCTTATAAAAAGCGGAGTGATGCTTGATGGTGATGTCAGCTCAAAGTTAGGTCTTGCTGGCATCCCAGATTTGAGTGAAGTTTTGCATGTCTCAAGAATGATAGAGATAGCAAGACATTTTAAGATAAAAATTCTCTTTAAGTCCGTTGCATCTCCTCGCTCTATCTTCCTTATAACAAAAGCAAAAAAAGATGGCGTAGATGTGAAATGTGAAGTCTCTATAAACCATTTAACCCATTCAGATGAAGCTTGCGAAGACTTTAACACTACTGCAAAACTAGATCCGCCACTATCATCAAAAGGTGATGTGGAACTACTCATAGAGGCACTTAAAAACAAAGAGATAGATGTTTTAACAACTCTGCATCAACCAAGTTCACCCATCAACAAAGAGGTCGCTTTTTACGATGCAGCTTATGGCTGTGAAGCACTAGGCGATGCGATGAGCATCTACTATACTAAGCTTGTAAAAAGCGGATTTATAACAATGTCTGAACTTATACAACTAGCTTGCAAGAACCCAGCATCTACTATAGGTCTAGATGCAGGAGAGATAAAAGTAGGAAGCAAGGCAAACGCTATGCTTTTTTGTGTAAATAACTCAAAAATCCTAGAAAACGAGCAATCACTCTACAACAAAGAAGAACTCTTTGGAGAGGTTTTAGAGGTTTATTAGGGTAATTCACTTTAATCCTATTTTAAAGAAATTATCATAAATATTGCAAGTATCTTTGGATATTGAATAAAGTTCAGGATTACGAAATGACCGTCATTTCGCACTTGACTTGGAATCTCATAGAACACTAAATCGAGTTTTGTTACTCTTAAAACTAAACTCCATATATTAAAAACTATTTGTCTGTAACTCTTTTATAGCTCAATCTAATCCCAAGCAAAAAGGTATAATCATCAAACTAGTTATAAATATGCTTTATGAGGAGAAAGTTTGATAAGTGAGTTTAAGAAGAGTAAAATTAATATAGCTACAAAAAATCCTCAATTTTCATATCTAAAGCTTTTGCAATTTTGTAAAGATGTTCCAAGTTAAAGTGCTTGCCATATTTGTTATTTTCACAATTAGAATAAAAAGCAACGGATTTTATCCCGATTTCTAGCGCTAAGTCTAGTTGTGTCATATTTTTATTTTCTCTAAAATATTTAACTTTTAAAGAAACGTTCCTATATAAATTCGCTACCTCATTTTTTGGAACATTTGAAAAATCCATATCTAGCATAAATCACCTCATATAATATTTTCTTATTTAAAATTTATTTATTTATTAATATTAATTTTATTTTTAATATTATCTTAAGTATATGGATAAATAATGTGGAAAGCATTATCCTATGGGATAAATT
>JAVEST010000081.1:0-8852 GCA_034006465.1 Sulfurimonas sp.
GTCAAATTTATTATCCTATAGGATAAATCAGGTAGGAAATGCATAGTCTAAATCTTAAAGCAAAACTCTTTATTTTGTCTGCACTGCCAATGATAATCATTTTTATATTATCAACGATGGTTATTGTGGAAATATTTCAAAAAAAGCAAAATCTTAAACTTACAAAAAAGCATATTGATTATGCAGTGACAATCTCAAATATTGTTCATTTTTTGCAACTTGAGAGAGGTCTTAGTGTTGACCTAAGAGCAAATACAAATAGCAATAAGAAAAAAAGATATGACTCTGTAAAAATAGAGCTAGAGAGACTAATAAATAAAAGCACAATAGATAGCAACAAAACCATTTTACTTAGACTTGTAAAACAACGAAATAGTATGGATATAAATACTCTTACTATCAACGAGATTGAGAAGTTTTACTCTTTAGAAATTTCCATGCTTCTTGATATCATAAACACTATCCCAAACTCTATAGACAATCTTCAAGACAGAAACTTCATCCAAGCATATACACATCTAGTTGTTATGAAAGAGTCGCTTGGAAAAACTAGAGCTATCTTAAATCACTCTTTAAACAAAGAGGAGTTAGAGAGTGATGATTTTGTGCGAGTTAACAAGCTTTTAAACATATATCATCATGCAAAAAAGAGAGTTGCAAATACTCTGCCAGAGGATAATGATTTTTTTTATTTTTATAAAAAATCTATGAATAACAAAAAGATAAAAGAGACTTTAAAAGAGCTTGATTTTATGATAAAAAATCCAGAAAATAAGGGAGCTGAAAATCTTGCAAATGAATGGTTTGATAAGATCTCATACACTATAGATACTTTAAAAAAAGTAGAAAATGAGTTGTTTATACGCGTAAACATATCATTGGAAAAACAACAAAATCTAAATTTTTATGAGATGGCTTTAGTTCTAGCTTTTTTAATTATCAGCATAATAGCTATTATTTTTAGAGCATTTGTAACCATCAGAGAAGTATTGGCTTCGACGGACTCTTTAGAGACAGACCTTTTAAAATCAACATCCATTTTAGAGCAGTATAAGTCAGCTGTTGATGAGAGTGCAATTGTATCAAAAACGGATAGAAATGGAACTATAACCTATGTAAATGAAAAATTTTGCACAATCAACGGTTATACGCAGGGTGAGCTTTTAGGCAAAACTCACAATATCATCAATCATCCTGATATGCCTAAAGAACTTTTTGAAGATTTGTGGAATACGATTAAATATTTAAAACAACCTTGGATTGGTGAGATAAAAAACCTTAGAAAAAATGGCACTGCTTATTGGGCAAAAACATTTATACAGCCTATCTTAGGTGCAAATAACAATGTGATAGAGTTTATTGCTATAAGGACAGATATAACCCAAATAGTTAAGCAAAAGATTATTTTTGAGAAGATTGCCCATACTGATGCACTTACAAACTATGCAAATAGATATAAATTAAATAGTGATATCGAACAAAAACATGATCTTTCTATAGCACTGTTTAATATAGACGATTTTAGAGAACTAAACGACTTTTATGGACATGCATTTGGGGATAGCATCATAAAGTCTGTAGCAGACAAGATCTATAGCTTTATCTCAAAAGATAATAGGCTCTCTTTTTATAGACTTCAAGGTGATGAATTTGCTCTTCTTGCCACTAAGTATGAAAGAGGTGCTTTTATCTATAAATGCAAAGAGATTTTGTTGCTAATTAAAAAAGTTATAACCATTGAAAAAGAAAGTATTGTACTCTCTTGCAGTTGTGGAATTGCTTTTGAAGATAGAAACCAACTTTTACCTAAAGCAGATATGGCACTAAAGATAGCCAAACAAAAAAATAGTGACTTCATCGTTTATAGTGATGAAATCAGTCTAAATAGTAAATATGAAAACAATATAAACTGCACAAAAAAACTAACAACTGCCCTGCAAAATGAGAAGATTGTTACCTTCTATCAACCTATAGTGAACAACCTTGACTTAAAGTATGAAAAGTATGAATCGCTTGTTAGGATGATAGATGAGGAGGGCAATATCATCTCTCCGTATTTCTTTTTAGATGTAGCAAAAAAAACAAAAAAATATTTTGATATTACAAAAATAGTTATTGCCCAGTCGTTTGAAATGTTTAAGGATAAGGATGTAGAGTTTTCTATAAATCTATCTATTATGGACATACTCGAGCCTAAAATCCATGACTATATTTTAATGATGCTAGAAAAATATAAGATAGGTCAAAAAGTTGTATTTGAGATAGTTGAATCAGAGTATATTGAAAACTTTCAAGCAGTTAAAAACTTTATAGATGAAGTTAAAAAGTATGGTTGCAAGATAGCTATTGATGATTTTGGAACAGGATACAGCAACTTTGAGTATCTTATAAAACTAAAAGCAGATTATCTAAAAATAGATGGCTCGCTTATAAAAAACATAGATACAGATGAAAATGCTTTTTTAGTCGTCTCAACGATTGTAGATTTTTCTAAAAAGCTTGGTATGAAGACTATTGCAGAGTTTGTTGAAAATGAAGCAATTTTAAAGATAGTACAAGAGTTAGAAATTGACTACTCTCAAGGGTATTATTTTTCAGCCCCACAAGAAAAGTTAGTTGGCTACTAAATAAAAAAAGGAAAAAACTATGAAAAACTTAAGTATTAAAGCAAGATTGATGATATTGGCACTCGTTCCAATAATGGTAATTGTTGCTCTTTCTACAGGGAAGATAGTCTTTGATATGGGTGTAAAAGAAAACCTAATTGTAACTAAGCATCGCATTGCAGAAGTAGAGTCTTTGGCAAACGCTATACACTACCTTCAGGTTGAGAGGGGCCTTAGTGTGGGGTATATCTCCTCAGAGGGAACTAAAGGTAAGAGGAGACTCTTTGAAATTAGAAATAAAGTAGATAGTGCACTAGATGAGATAAAACTTATCTATGCTAAAACAAATGGTGATATCTCCGTGCTGGAAAATTTTAATGGGATCTCACAAAAAAGAAGCTCTATAGACTCTCTTAGCATAGGTGAATCAGAGGTGGGTTTATACTATGCAAAAAACATAAATACTATGCTGATGGCAACTATAGGAGTTACTTCTTTTATGGATGATAGAGATAGTAGAAATATGGCTCAATCATACATTCATCTAGCCTATGCAAAAGAGAGTTTTGGCCGAATGAGAGCGATTTTAAATGGAACTTTTACAAGAGATAGTTTTTTACAAGAGAGGTATTTTACTTTTGGTGGAGTAATTAACGCTTACACCATAAATACCAAGCAGTTTGAGATGCTAACGCAGCAAAAATTACTAAACTTTTACACAGATGTTTTTAGAGGGGAAGTAGTTGATACTGCATTTGCTATGATGGAGCAGGCAAAGACAAAGGGGATGGCAGGAGATTTTGGAGTTGATGCAAATACTTGGTTTGCAAATGCAACAGCCTCTATAGATAAACTCAGGGATGTTGAGCTTGAACTTTATAAGTATATCAACATAGACATAGATGAGAAAATCAAAAAAGCATCACTTAACATTACGATGTTAGCGACAGGGCTTATAGTAGGCATCATACTCTTTGCTTTAATCATACTCTATCTTATAAAATTCTCTGTAAGTAACCCAATAGAGCGCTTTAAAGTAACACTTGTAAACATAGGAGACACCCATAACTTAACTATCAGAGCTGATGAAGTTGCTCCTAAAGAGCTATCGGAGATGGCGCAAAGCTTTAATAGGCTTTTAGTAAATTTAAGAGATCTTATAGAAACTTCCAAAAAATCTTCAAATGAAAATGCTTCTATCTCTCATGAACTCTCCACCACCGCAATAGGCGTAGGAGAAAATGTAGAAAAATCAGTTATAGTAATTGATGAGACGACCAAAAAAGCAAGTAACATCAAAGATGAAATAGCTAAAGCAGTTAGTGATGCACAAGAGAGTAAAAAAGAGATACTAAGAGCAAATGACAACCTTGATCTTGCGAGGGTTGACATAGTCGCACTAACAAACAAAGTGCAAGATTCTGCACATCTTGAAGTTGAGCTTGCACTAAAAATGAAAACGCTCTCGATTGAAGCAGGCGAGGTAAAAAATATTCTTGAGATCATCTCTGATATTGCAGATCAGACAAATCTTTTAGCGTTAAATGCTGCCATCGAAGCAGCAAGAGCAGGTGAGCATGGACGAGGTTTTGCTGTTGTGGCGGACGAAGTAAGAAAGCTAGCAGAGAGAACACAAAAGAGTCTTACAGAGATAAATGCAACTATCAATGTTATAGTCCAATCAATTATAGAAGTAAGTTCTCAAATGAGCTCTAACTCAGAGGATATTCAAAAACTCTCAGAAAATGCAACTGAAGTTGAAATCAAAATAAATGAGAGTGTAGTAATTGTAAAAGATGCCGTTAGAGCGAGTGATAAAACGGTTAATGACTTTGAAAAGACAGGAAGAGATGTTGAGTTTATCGTCTCTCAAGTCTCAGAGATCAATGAAATCTCTTCTAATAATGCAAGAAATGTAGAGGAGATTGCAGCTGCTGCGGAGCATCTAAACTCTATGACGGATGAATTGCATTCAAAATTAGAGGTGTTTAAGACATAAGCTAAAAAGTTGATATGCTTTTGTGTCATAGGATAAAAGTTCATCTACCTAGTGACACAGATAAAATCATCTTAGAGTATAAGAGAGCTTTACTCTAAACTCTTTAGGGAAGTCAAAGAGTGCTTCTTCAAAAGTGACTGGAAAGCTTTTACTAATAGCCTCTAAAGCTGATTTTTGGAAAACACTTTTTCCAGATACTATCTGCATCTCTTTTACATTGCCATCTGAAAGTATCTTAAATTTTACATCCACAAGGCCCTCCATGCCTCTTCTTCTAGCCATATTTGGATAGGATTTATTATCATTTATTCTTTTTATGAGGTCATTTATAAACTTATTTTGTTTTGCTAGGAGAATGTCTTGACTTATTTCATTTTGCTCTTTTGCTAAAACATCTTCTTTAACTTCTCTATTTTGGGCAATTTCTTCTCTTTGCTCTTGGACCTCCTCAACTCTTTCTTGTACTATTTCTTCGACAGCAGGCTCTTCGACAATTTTTTCTTCAACAATTGGTTCTATTATCGGTTCTGGTATTGGCATAGGCTTTGGAATGGGCTTAGGTTTTACAACTGGTTCAGGCTTTGGCTTAGGTGTAATCTTTTTCTCTTGTTTTTGAGGCTTAACTTGAGTAACCACAGTAAAGCAAACCTTTCTAACATCTTCTACCTTAGCATCTGTGCTTACCTGTGTATCTGCAACTGCATATATAATTGCAACTACAATAGCTAAATAAGAAATGGCACTTACTATAAATGATGATAGATATCTGTTCATTTTGTTCTCCTAAATGTATGTAAAAAGTTGTATATGGTTGGTAGATAAAAAAGATTTAGTATCGTCCCCCATAAAAGTCCAAAGCCAATAGCAATAGCTAAAGGTTGAAATGTTACGGCTTGAGCCGTTGCAAAAAAAATAAGTGATGAAAGCCCTATAATTGTAGTAACAGAAGTAAGTACAATAGGTCTAAATCTTCTAGCAGCAAGAGTAAATATCTCATCTTTATGTGTAGCTGTTTTTATAGTTGACATCATCAAAATACCGTCATTTACAATAACGCCTGCTAGTCCTAGCGCGCCTATGAGCGAAGGAAGAGAGATGTTAAATCCCATAATAAAGTGACCTATATATACGCCAAGAAGAGAGAAAGGAATGACTGACATTACTATTAGGGTCTCTCTTATGGAGTTAAAAAGATATAAAATAGAGATAAAAATTAAAACCATAGCAACCATAGATGCTAATATCATCTCAGATTGCATGCTCTTTTTTTGCTCTGCCTCGCCTTTGAGTATCAACTCCAAGCCTTCGTCTTTTAATTTTTGTATTGTCGGTTCTAGCCTTTGTAAAACCTCTGTCGCTGTTGTTTTAGAAGGATCAACATTTGCAAAAACGTAGAAGCTTGTATGTCCATCATCTTTGACTAGCATCTCTAGGGCAGCTACTTTTTCAAACTCACAAATATCCTCAAGCTTTACATAGCTATTGTTTTGTAGAGGAATTTCTAGTTTTTTAAAACTCTCAAAGTCATCTTTAAAATTGAGTGATTTTATCTTTACATCTAAAAGCTCGCGTCCATCATATATTGTGGCGATTTTAAGTGAGAGATAGAGCTTTGAGATGTAGTTACCTAGAGCTTTTTCGGTAATGCCTAGCTCTTCGCCATAACTGTTTAGTTTAAGCTTAAGCTCATCAGTGCCTACTTTGATGTTGTTACCAAAGTATTCTATACCTTGGATTTGGCTAAATTTATCTTCAATAGTTTTAACGGCTTTCATCGCTTTTTGATAATCATCACTAATGACACCAATGCGGATATCCGCTTTTGTATTTCCCATCTTATTTTCTACTACCATCAGGCTACTAAGCTGAAACTTTTTTTCATACTTCTGCTCTTTTAGCCAAACTCTTAAATCCTTTGAAATTTTTTGAGAAGAGATATCTCTAATCCTCTCTTTATCATCATAATAAAAACTAAGATAGGGCGTGATATATCTATCTACAAGATTTTCGGGTTTCATTTTGTGTAGCTCTAAAGATATATAGCCAACATATGGGTAGATTTCAGTTGTGCCTGTAGCACTTCTTCTATACCCAGCTGTTGAGCTTATATGCTTTACAAAAAATCTCTTCTGCTCTTTTAGTATCTCTTTTTCTAAAGTTTGCACAATATTTAAAGACTCATCAAGTGTTGTGCTGGGGTCTGCTTTAAATGTAATGTTTATAGAGGAGTCATCAAAGGGTTGAAACATCTGAAATTTTGATTTTTGCACTCCGTAATATGTTAAAAGAGGGACAATGATGAGAAATGTTAACAAAAAACTTTTTTGATGCCTAAGAAGAAAACTTAAGGCTCTTTGGTAGAGTAGATTTACTCTCTCCCATGAGCGTGCTTTTGAATTTGAGCCTAAGATATGCGTAGCATGAAGTGGCAAAAAAATAAATGACTCTATAAGTGAAGCGATAACAAGTGCGCTAAAAGCTATGGGTATAAGTTCTACTATCTCTCCTAATTTTCCACTTATCATCAAAAGAGGAATAAAAGAAAAGATAGTAGTTAAAGAGGCTATCATTACAGGTTTTGCGACCTCTTTTGTTCCAAGGTATGCTGCGTCCTTTGTACTATAACCTTTTTCAATGTATTGTTGAATATTCTCACTCACAACAATGGCATCATCGACAATAATTCCTATAGCTATTAAAACACCGATAAGTGAGTTTATGTTGATGCTGTGGCCTGTGAGATAAAAATAGATAGCACCCATAACAAAAGAGGTAGGAATCCCTAGTGCAATTACAATAGCCATTCTTATATTGATTAAGAGTGCCGTAAGAAGTGTAATAAGAAGAACGCCGAGCAAGATATTTGATATAACAATATTTAGGCTATCTTTTATAATGGTTGAAGAGTCCATCCTCACGCTAAACTCAACATCCTCAACCTTCATTTTTGATATGAGACGGTTGATATCATCTGCTATGCTTATAGCATCGCCTTTTGGGTTTTGAGATATGGCAAGTGTGATAGAGTTTTTAGCGTCCATGCTTGCAAGTGTCGATGCATCTTCGTACTTTTTACTTATGGAAGCTATATCTTTTAGGACAATTTGTTGGTTATTTATGTTTAGAATAGTATTTTCAAACTCACTAGAGAACTTTTTATCATTGTGTGTTGAGATATAAAATGGCTCATTTATATTATCTATCTTTCCAAGAGGAAAGATATAAGAGACTTCTGAGAAAAGTCGCATAACTTCACTCATAGAAAGATTATAAGCATTGACTTTTTTCTCATCAATCAAAACCTCATAAAAAAGCTCTGAGTCTCCAAATATAGTCACATCTGATACATCTTTGATAGAGAGCAACTTCGTTTTAAAGTTTTTTGATAGCTCTTTTAATCTCTCTCTTGAAACACTCAAAGATTGGATAGATATATGCATGATGCTTCTAGAGTGTGCAACACCTCTGATAACTGGGTCATCCATATCACTTGGAAGATTAACCTTTATAAGTGAGAGTGCGTCTTCAACATCTCGTATAATTGTTGCTTTATCTACTCTTTTGTCAAGTTCAAGAATTATGTTAAATTTTCCCGGTGTTATTACAGAAGATACATTCCAAACTCCAGTTATGTTTTTTACTTCATCTTCGATTTCTCCAACAGCCATAGTGTTTAGACTATCTACAGAAGCTCCTTGATATGAGCCTCTGATGGTTATAGATGCTGGCTCTATTGTAGGTGATATCTCTTTTGGTATCTTTGTATAGGAGTAGATGCCAACTGCGAAGATTAAGAAAAATAGGGTGTAGTTTACTCTATAGTTCTCAATAAAAAACTTGATAATTCCATCAAACATTTACTACTCTCTGTTTTGATAAGAGTAAGAATCTACCCCTAGAATTGCAGCACCATAAGATGTAGTAACTTGAGGGTACGCAGGAATAAATATTTTTTTACCCAACTCATTCTCGATTGCATTTACTAACCCAGCATTAAGAGCTGGTCCTCCGTCAAAGTAAATTCCCTCTTTGATGCCTACGCGTTTTACAAGTTTTATGACTCTTTTTGCAATAGAGTAGTGCACACCACAGACAATATCTTCAACGCTGTGATTATTTCCCAGTAGTCCTATGATTTCAGACTCTGCAAAGACCGCACAGGTACTGTTTATGGAAAGAGGCGTTCCTTTAGAGCTGAAGTGTCTATGGGCTAACTCTTCAACTCCAATCTCTAAGTTCATAGCACA
>JAVEST010000169.1:0-3248 GCA_034006465.1 Sulfurimonas sp.
TTTTAGTCTATAAAATAATATAAGGTTATAAATAATGCAACAAACACAAGCTAGAGTAAATATCTATGCACTTCTCTCTCGCATCTTAATGCAAGAACTAGATGTACAGATGCTAAAGATGATAAAAGAAGATAAAAATGTTTTGGACTTCTTTCCAACTTTAAAAGAGTGGGCGCCACTAAATGAGATGTCAGAAGATAAACTCTTAGCTGAGTATATAAACCCTGACTTTGTAAACCTCACAATCTTGCATCTCATACCTTATGAATCTTTTTATGTAAGAGATGACCAGATGATAGAAACTGGCGGTGCTAACCCTGTAACAGATATGTATAGTGCTTATAACTTTATGGTTGATTATGAGGCATCTCGTACTGTCTCATCTGATCATATAGGAATAGAGTTTGAGTTTATGCATCATCTCTGCCTTGCTGAGTCAAAGGCGCTAGAAGAGGGCGAGATGATATCAGTAGCAGAGATTAGAGCAGTTGAATTAGACTTTTTACAAAAACATCTCGTAAAATGGGCACCGCTTTATCTTATAAATATGAAGTATGAAGCTAGAACACCACTCTACTATGATGCAGCAGAGATGGCACTAGAATTTTTACTAAGTGACCATGAGTTTCTTTTAGATGAGATAAAACAAAGAGACATGGTATAGCCTAATGTCCATAATCTCTCTTAGTGCTAGCAAGTGTGTCCGCTCTCTTGCAAGAGAGAGTAGTTGCAACAAGTGTGAACTTATCTGCCCAACTGAGGCGATAGTAGTAGCAAACAATCCACTTCCATCTATAAACTTTTCAGCTTGCGTTGGCTGTGGCGCATGTGATGCCATCTGTCCGAGTGAAGCGCTTTCACTGGACAACTTTAGTGCAAGTGAGTTTTTCTTTGAGTTTATAGATAGTGATGAAAATCTTATCTCTTGCGCTAAAAATGTTCCTTGCATCTCAGCTCTTAATGTTGAGTATATTATCTCACTAGCAGCCTTGAAAAAAGAGATAGTGTTTGATATGGGGCATTGCGATAGTTGTGCAATTGCTCACAAGTGTAAACCTCAGATACTAAAAAACTATGAAGAAGCAAACTATGTTTTAGAAGCCATGGAGAGCCAGAGTAAAGTCACACTTGAAGATGTTTGTTATGAAGCGAAAGAGAAAGAAAAGTTAAGTAACAGAAGAGAGTTTTTTAGCTCTATCACACTAGGTAATGTTGCAAAAGCAAAGCACTCATTTGAGAGCGAGGTCAAAAGAGCAACTGATGAGTTAGTTGAACATACTTTACAAAAAGAGGATATTGCACTTCTTAGAAAAAAGAGAATTACACATAGAAGAAAACTGCTCTATAGCTCAATTAAACGAGTGCAAAAACCATCTACCTATCACATCATAGATGCAAATGAGCTAAGTTTTACCTCTGCTAAACTTCTTGATGAGAGTAGTTGTACTGCTTGTCAAATGTGTTATAGAGTATGCCCAAGTGGGGCACTTAGCTCAGATATAAAAAACTCTAAGATAGACTTTGACCCACTTCTTTGCATAAGATGTGGCATCTGTCATGATGTTTGTGAACCTAACGCCATCACTCTTAGCGGCACATACAGAGTAAAAGAGTTTTTTGAGCCAGCTGTGCAAAATCTTGTTTCGTTTAAAGTAAGAAGATGCGATGAGTGTAACATCATTTTTAGTACAAATAGAGATGATAAGATGTGTTATAGATGCAAGGCAGAAGAAGAGGAAGCCCGTGAACTTTGGGGAATAAGTGAGGATATGTAGTTATGATGAACAGTGCAAATGCGATAAGCAAACAGACTAAACTATTTGGTTTTGTCGGTGAACACGCTGGGGTGAGTAGATTTAGCGCAGTTACAAACAAGATGTTTAAAGCAAATGGCGATGATGCGATGATGATACCGATGAATATAAGGGAAGATGATCTGTACTTTACTCTCTCAAATATGAAAAAATCAGAAGTCAATGGTGTAGTCATATCAAACGAATATGTAACCCAGATATTAGAACTGCTCGATGAATCTTCGTCGCTAGTTAAAAAGAGTGGCATGTGTGACATAGTTTTTCGAGAGGGCGAGAGTCTGCGAGGAGATATTTTTAGCATTAGAGTCTTGTTAGAGCATCTAAAAGATTTAAGAGTCTCTAAGATTGCGATGCTAGGAATGTCCTCTCATGCTAAGGCTTTTTCATATCTCTCTTGCGGATTTGAGCTTAGTTTTTTTGATGAGAATCTTGAAGAGTTGATGAAGTTTACAAAGGAGTTAGAGGTAAGAGATGCGGATATAAACCGCATAGCAAGTGGAATGAGTATAGATCTATCTTCATATGATGCTGTGCTTGATTTTTCCACATTTGATTCTTTGAGTATGATAGAGAAGTTACCAAACTACTCGCTTGATATGAAAAATACAAAAGAGCCCTCAGCTCTTAAAAAAAGAGCACAAGAGCTAGATGCAAGATATACAAGTTATGATGATATGGTAGAAAAACTAGCATCTCAAGTATATACAATTATAAAATAAGGAAAAATTTAATGAAAAAAGATGATTTTAGCGACCTTCGTGCAGAGTTTGATAAGTTTGTAAGCGAAAACTGCTCACTAGATGATGAAAAAAACAACCAAGAAGCAGGTGATGCAGAAGACGAAGAGGCAGTGCCTCAATTTGTAGATGCTTTAACTTCAAAACTCTTAGCACCAGCCGTTAGTGGAGTCTATCTATCAAGACTAGATATCAAAAGAATAGCAGAGGCTATAGATGAGTCCATTCCTATAAAAGAGCGCACTAAGATGGTTAGAGCTCTGTTTAGACACACAACAAGAAAAGAGTATCTAGAAGGTGCATTTGGCGAGATAAACAAACACATAAATGGTCGCATCATGATATATCAAGAGCTAGGCGAAACCTTTGGAGCTTCAAAGGCTATTTTTGATGACTACATCACAAAAGCTAACAAAACTAAAAAGATGTTTCAAACAATTATAGAGGATTTTGAAGAGATAGAGCCTAGCAGTGATCCTTTAGCGTTTTAGTTTAAGCGATTTTTGAAGTATAGGTTTGAATCTTTTTGATAGTGCTAAACTTTTTAAAATTTGGCTATAAGTCTTTAAAATAGTAAGCCAGCATAAACCTCTTGGATTTTAAAGCTCCACAGTGTGAATCTTCCTTGTTCCAATGCTCTGCGTTGGAATTTATATATATTTTTGAGTCTTGTGTATATATGGACTCCCACGCAGAG
>JAVEST010000126.1:0-5370 GCA_034006465.1 Sulfurimonas sp.
GGCTTTTTGATATCAAAATATCTAAAGAGTGCAAAAGAGAGCAGGGCTTGGACTAAAAAACCATTTTGTAAGTCTGTTATCTCACCCATTGAGATAGAGATAGCAGGAGCTACACTTAGTGCAAACCACATGCCAGCTAACTCATCTATAACTATGCGTGTATCATCATGGATTTTAGACTTCTCTTCATACTTGTTTATCTCACGAACTGCTATGATGCTAATAAGAACTGCAGCTAAAAAAAGAGTCTCTACTTCAAAAAATATAAGTACTAAGATGCCTAAAACCAAAGCTACTAAACTCCCAGCAGTCCCTGGTGCTTTTGGCGCTAAACCACTATATCCCAATGTTAAAAAAAACCAGTTCAATATGTAAATCCCTTAATTTTGTTTTGTCACGCCAAAGGATCAGTTCCCTCGGCATAAGTGCTTTTAAAAAGCACTAAAATAGTTAGAGTCTTAGCTAATAACTCTAAACATTTAACACTTATGTCAATGATGTTGTTTGGTAGAGTTTCATAAGTTCTAGGTAAAAATCTCTCTCATTACGCTCTTCTAAAAGTCCCTCTATAGGGAGGATATCATAGTATAGTTTTTCCAGATTTTTAAATCTTTTTGGAAAAAGTTTTGAGAGTATATGAGCTGAAATCTCTTTTCTAACTAAAATAGTTGGAGGAAGTAGCCCTAACTCTAAAAGTTCTAGTATAGAGTTTGAGTTATAAGATATTTGATGGTGCTGACCATGAGGACAGGTGTTTTTGCTAACTAGCGTAGTACACTTATCGCAATAAACATACTCACTTGCTATATTTATCTCAATATCTATGCCTATCATTTTATCTATGATAGATTTGTCAGAGTTGCAATCATAAAACATACCAAGTCCAGCGTGATTTCGACCAATAGTGAGTCTATCTGTTCCGTAGTTTTTAGCAACTATGGCATCTATGATGATTTCATTGTAGCCGCCAAATATATAGCTATTGTCTAATGGCACAACTAAGACATGGTTCTTTGTAAGGAAGTTATTTATAAAAAAGTCTAGTGTCTCTTTTCTTGTCTCATAATCTAAGTTTGACTCGGTATATGATTTTAGTAAAAAGATAACTAAAAGGTCAGTATCTTCAAGGCTATGACGGATGAGTCTCTCGTGAGCACGATGCAGAGGGTTTGCTGCCATAACAAGTGCGGTTGTATGCTTTGCTCCGATGGCTAGTTGAGCATCTCTAATGCTCTGCTTAATTTTACTCGACGTTTCATTGATAAGAGTGTAGTCTCCACTAACTCCTAATCTTCCTAGTCTGTTTATTGTTGCTGCAACACCTGGATGGCTAGTATCATCAGTCCCATATATATGTTTGATCCTCTCGCTCGGTACTACAGGAAAAACTTCATCTACTATAAGAGTAGCAAAAGGTTTGTCATTAAATAGTATGTTTATCTCTTCACCAACTTCAAGGCTTTTTAAAACCTCTTCATTTCTCTTTCCAGATGGTGCTAAAATAAAAGGAAATGGAAAAGTCTTTCCATTAATGAGACCAGTTTTTAGAACATTTTCGCTCTCTTTTGATCCCATTAAAGAAGTAGCAGGAAGTAAAAGTCCATCTTTTAGCAGCTCTAGTGCAGATGCTGCCTCTTCATCTATAAGAAGAGTTTTATTTTTTCTTGATGATGTCATATTTTTTTCGCTTTTCCCATAAACTTTTACGGCTAATGCCTAGCTTCTTAGATAGTTCTATATCTGGAAACTTGTATTGATAATTAAGCACAATGTATTTAACATAGTCTTCTATAGGTAAAATATCACCCTGATCAAAAATATTGTTTTCACTCTTTATTTCTAGTATCTTGTGTTCCACATTTTCTATTTTATCTGTACTAGATACTATAGCTTTTTTATTGGCAATAAGTGAGCAGAAGCTCTTTTTATCACTCTTTTTTAGTGTTTGATAGTCTATGATGTAGAGAATTGCGTCCTGATTTAGTGACTCAATCTCACTTATAGCCTTTGGATCACTTAGTGTTATAAAGTGAATCGGTAGGTCTTTTTCATAAGCGTGTTCAAAAGCAAAGGCATCAGAGTGCTTTTGAAATGAAGATGAGATGAAGATAGGAAGCTCTATGGAATCATGGTCATACTCATGAGTTAGAGTTGAAAAAGAGTGAGTTAAATATTTTTTATAGGCTTTGTCTCTCTTTTTTAGCTTTTCATAATCTTGATAGTGGTTTATTTTTCTAACTAACTCTTCTATCATAAAAGGCTTTAGTATATAGTCTTTGGCCCCTGCACTAAGTGGTTTTGAGACAGTATCATTTGAGATATAAGAGACCATAAGTATAATAATGGCACTCTTAAAAGTCTCTATAATTGGGTTGAAATCTTGGCCATTTATGTTTGTCGAGAGAAGAACAACATCATAGCTGTTGCTCTTTATGGCATCTTTTGTAGATGTACACATCTCACATGTATGACCTAAATCGCCTAGTTTTGTAGCAATACTTTGCGCTAAATAAACTTCATTTTCTATAATTAGTATCTTCAAATCTTCATCCAATCAAAATATTTTAAATTTGCATTTGCAATAACTCCAACACCCTCACTTCGACCTATAAAGCCGAGTTTCTCAGTTGTTGTTGCCTTAATGTTTACTCTTGAGCTTTCGCAGCCTAGTATAGCAGCTATGCTCTCACGCATAGCTAGTTTATAGCTACCTATACGTGGTGTTTGTGCAGCTATAGAGATATCCACATTTACTATAACAAAACCAAACTCTTTTATCTTTGTGCAAACTTTAGCAAGAAGCACTTTAGAGTCTATGTCTTTATACTCATCGTTATTATCAGGAAACATATCCCCTATATCTCCCATACCACTAGCGCCAAGAAGAGCATCTATAAGAGCGTGGATGGCAACATCGCCATCACTATGGGCTTTAAAACCAAACTTTGAGTCGATCTTTACTCCAGCAAGAAACATCTCTTTGTTATCTTCAAAAGCGTGGACATCAAAGCCAGTACCGCTTAGTGTGTCCCTTGAGGGAGATGCCAGGCATGGAAGTTTTTTTAAATCTTTTGCGTGTGTGATTTTTTCAGCATCTATCATGCCTAAAATAAACTCTCTACTTCCCCCATTGGCGACAATAGCGCTGCTCTCATCTGTGTACTCTATCTCTGTGTCTAGTGCCGATTTTAGGATTGAAGTTTTTGAGAGTTGAGGGGTCTGGATTCTTTTTACTTTATCTCTATCAATGGTTTTATCTTCGTAAACGATAGTGTCGTTAACGCTAAGATAAGGAACTATACAATCTGCACTAGAAGCACTAGATATAATGGACTTTAAAAAATTTTCATCTATGCAAGGTCTTGCTATATCACTAACTAGGACATAGTCGCTTTTTACTTCATTTAGAGCATTTTTAAGAGATCTTTGCCTAGTGGTAGAACCCTCTACAAAGCAAAATGTGTCATAAAGCTTCATAAAAGCGATATCATCCTCTGAAGAGGTAATAATTACTTTACTAAATAGTTTAGTTTCTACACACTTACGGGCGACAAACTGCCATAATGGCTCATGCCCAATACGTAACCACTGCTTTTTAACATCAGCGTCAAAGCGACTAGAACTCCCAGCAGCAAGCAAAATAAGTGTAATATCAGCCAAATACGCTCCTCGTATCTAAAAGTGTTACGAAATTATACACAGACAAAGCTTTTTTTTCTCTTTTTTTTAAAACTATACTACTATACTAACTTTAAAAGTTTATTTGTTGAGTGCTTAATGCTACTTTAACTTTATTTGATTATATTTGCACATTCTTTTAGATAAGTTAGGTAGGCTAAATCCATGATTTGATTTAAGGATTTATATGAAATTTAAGGAGAAAGTATGAGGACTTCATGGGTAAAAAAGCGTGAAAATGACTCTGTAAAAACTCAGATGTATTATGCAAAAGAGGGCATAATTACAGAAGAAATGGAGTATGTTGCAAAGATAGAAGACCTATCCCCAGAACTTGTAAGAAGTGAGATAGCAAGAGGAAGACTAATCATTCCTGCGAATGTAAATCACACATCTTTAGAGCCAATGGCGATAGGAATAGCTGCAAAGTGTAAAATCAATGCAAATATCGGCTCATCAGCTATCGCTTCAGATGTTGCAGGTGAAGTCGAGAAGATGCAAGTATCACAACACTATAAAGCTGATACTGCTATGGATTTATCAACTGGTGGGGACTTAGATGAGATTAGACGAGCAGTCATCGCCTCTTCAAAGATTCCAATAGGTACAGTTCCTATCTACCAGATACTTCATGATGTTGGAAACAAGATAGAAGATTTGAGTATAGAGGTGATGCTTGAAGTTCTAGAGAGACAAGCAAAACAGGGCGTGAGTTACTTTACAGTTCATGCTGGATTTTTACTAGAGACAATGCCAAAGATTGCTAAAAGAAAGATGGGAATAGTTAGCCGTGGTGGTTCGTTGATGGCTGCATGGATGATGCACTACCATAGAGAAAATCCTTTCTATACAGCATTTGATGATATCTTAGATATCTGTGCAAAGTATGATGTAGCTTTAAGTTTAGGGGACTCTCTTCGCCCTGGATGTTTAGCAGATGCATCTGATGATGCGCAGCTAGGCGAGTTAAAGGTTTTAGGTGAGCTAACACTTCGTGCGTGGGAGAAAAATGTTCAGATAATGATAGAAGGTCCTGGACACGTCCCACTTAACCAAATAGAGAGAAATATGAAGCTCCAACGCGAGCTTTGTCATGAAGCTCCTTTTTATATCTTAGGGCCACTCGTTACTGATATAGCTGCTGGATATGACCATATCTCTTCGGCTATTGGTGCTGCAGTTGGTGGTTGGCATGGTGCTAGTATGCTCTGTTATGTAACTCCAAAAGAGCATCTTGGGCTTCCAAATGCAAATGATGTCCGTGAGGGAATTATTGCCTACAAGATTGCAGCACATGCCGCTGATATCGCAAGAGGCCGCAAAGGTGCTAGAGATATAGATGATGAGATGAGTGATGCAAGATACGCTTTTGACTGGGAGAGACAGTTTGAACTAGCCCTTGACAGTGAAAGAGCTAGAGAGTATCATGATGAGACGCTTCCTCAAGATGTTTTTAAAGAAGCGGAGTTTTGTTCTATGTGCGGACCAAAGTTTTGTTCTTATAAAATAACTCAAAGCATAATGGATAACCCTGAAGCTATAGAGCAAATTTCAAGAGAGAATAAAGCAAGAGAAGAAAAAGAGAGAGCAGAAGCTTAAAAAATATAATTATTGATATAGGACAATTTTTGTCTTATTTAGATATGATATAGTTCTTTCATTAGCATCAAGTGCTAATGGTTAAGAAATAAG
>JAVEST010000142.1:0-4436 GCA_034006465.1 Sulfurimonas sp.
ATCAAAGCTCCGAAGATGCCAGAAGCTCCAAAGCCAAAGAGTAAAAACATAGCTCCACAGGTTAAAAACTTCCTAATGGTAAGTTCAGGAAAAGGTGGGGTTGGTAAGTCAACAACATCTGTAAACATTGCTATAGCTCTTGCTGCACAAGGTAAAAAGGTGGGTCTTTTAGATGCAGATATCTATGGCCCAAATATTCCTCGTATGCTCGGTATATCAGATGTTAAACCAGAGATAAATGGAAACAAAGTTCTTCCAATTAAAGCGTATGGACTTGAAGTTATGTCTATGGGTTCACTAATGGAAGAGGGACAATCTCTAATGTGGCGCGGAGCTATGATTATGAAGGCGATTGAGCAGTTTCTAAGAGATATTCTTTGGTCAGAACTAGACTGTTTAGTTATCGATATGCCACCGGGGACAGGAGATGCACAGCTAACTCTTGCTCAAAGCGTGCCTGTTACTGCAGGTTTAGTTGTAACTACTCCTCAAGCTGTATCTATTGATGACTCTCGTCGTTCACTAGATATGTTTAAAAAGCTAAACATTCCAATAGCTGGAATAGTTGAGAATATGAGTGGATTTATTGCACCAGATACTGGTGTTGAGTATGATATCTTTGGTAAAGGAACATCACAGCCTATGGCTGATGAGTTTAACACTAAGATAGTTGCTGAGATTCCAATCGAGTCAAGTATCAGAACTGGTGGAGATGAGGGTAAACCTATTACTTTTGTCAACCCAACTTCTGAGAGTGCAAAAAGATACATGGCAGCTGCTGAGTCTATTTGGGCTACAATCGAAGCTGTAAATGCAGCTGGTGGTGCTTCAAATGAATCAGTGCAACCAACAACACCTCCAGGGGTTTCAGCTTGCTCAACTTGAGTTTAGCGCATCTTTTAAAAATTTAACTAAAGACGCACAACTGCGTCTTTAGTCCCTACATAAAAATAGACTTATTTGTCGCTACCATTACAAGATTTTTTTCTACCAAGGCTTCTCATTTTTTTCCTTATTTTCAACTCTTTCTTTGTTGAGTCTATAGAGATAGGTGTTTTGATTTGAGTTTAACTTGTTAACCCATTTTGTTTCTTCTAAGTCACTCATCTCTTGAGGTTTTAAATCTGACTTGGCATCGCCACCTTTGTTTTGGACTTCTTTTTTTTCTTTATTTTTTAACTCTTTTGTTTGTCCTTGATTGCTATCACTATTGTTGTCATTATCTGAATTTTCATCACTACTATCTTCATTTCCTTTGGACTTAGCATCATTAGAATCTTTCTTCTTATCAGGATTTAGCTCGTCCTCTGATTTTTTACCTTTTGAGCTACCTTTATTTTTAGAATTTTTGTTTTTGTTTTTATTGTTTTCATCATCTGCTTCATCTGAATCATCACCACTCTCATCAGTTTTTTGTTCTTTATACTCTATATCTTTATCTTCTTCTTTGTCCTCTTTTTCTTTATTTTCTTCTAAAGCTCTTTTGACAGCTTCTAGGTTTTCTCTTGTCTGTTTGTCATCCTTGAGTCTTAATGAAGCCTCGTAATGCTTTACTGCTCGCTCTAGTGTGTTTATAGTACCTAAACGCACAAGAGCATTACCCATATTTGACAATTTTTTAGCTCTTAGCTCCTTATCTAAAATTCTTGCAAATGAGTAAGCGCTTAAAGCCTTTAAATACTCCTTTTGCTTATAGTAGGAGTTCCCAGCATTATAATAAGCTTGCCCATTATCAGTCTCTTTTGCATACTCTTCATATATTTTTGCAGAGCTGTTGTACTCTTTAGCTTCGTAAAATTTCTTCGCATCTGCTAGCTTTTTAAAGTCAAACATATCTCCAATAGCAGGGGAGTTACTAAGTAACAAAATAGATAATATAAAGATAGATGCTGATGCATCTCGTTTGAACATCCTCTCAATAGAGTTAAAAGCTACTAGTAAAATGATTATTGCTAGAATTATTGGATAGTAAAATAGGGCTTCATATCTTTGTATCTCCTGACTCTTTAGCTCTTTATGCTCAGAATTATTTATAATTTCATTAAACATGGCATCAATATCTTGTGAAGATGTTGTGTTTTGAATATATACACCGCCTGTTTGCACGGCAAGTTCGGAGATAGATTCATTAAGTGTCGAAATGATAACTTTATCGTTATACTTTATAAGTGAGCCATCCTCTTTTTCTATAGATGCGCCAATCTTTGTTCCTATTCCAAGGACAAAAACTACAATTCCTTTTTCTTTTGCAAACTTGATTTGAGCAGAAAAATCTCTGTCATCTCCCCCATCGCTTAAAATCAGCAAATATTTTTTATCTGCAGTAGTTTTAATCTCTGCTACGGTTCTTAGCATCGTGAAAATATCTGTACCTTTTTGAGTTATGCTAGAAGTATCAAGTTTTGAGAGTAAAAAAGAGACAGTTTTCGTATCAAAGCTAATTGGAGAAACAAGATAGCTGTTTTTTGCAAAAGCTATCACTCCTACTCTATCTTTTGTACTCTTTTTTATTAGCTCAAGAGCTTTTTTCTTAGCCAACTCAAGTCTATTTGGATAGACATCTTCGCACAACATAGAGTCTGAAATATCTAAGGCTATTAAGATATCACCACCGATAGCCTTTACCCGTACAGTTCCCTCTTTTAATACAGGTTCTGCTGAAGCTATTATGATAAGTAGGCCTGCTAAAAAGAGGAGGTTTTTTCTTGTCTTTAGCGTGAGTGAATTAGAATTTATTTTTAATTTATCCATTATCTCTTTTGAGAAGTAGTGTTCATGCGACTCTTTTTTTATTAATATATAAGCGTAAACTATTATAAGTGGAGGGAGTAAAAAGTAAAAAAATTCAGGATGTAAAAAAGTCATTAAATTTCTCCTCTTTTATTTCTAAAAAACATATAAAGAAGTAAAGAGAAAAATGAAATGAGTAGTGGGAAGATATAAAAGTATCTTAAAAAACTAAATGTTTCATTATCTATATCTGATCTCTCAAGTTCATCTATCTTTTGATAAATAGCACTAAGCTCATTTGCGTTTACTGCGCCAAAAGAGGCTCCTCCTGTCTCATTTGCAATAAAAGAGAGCATATTTTGGTTGTACTCATGAGACGCTCCTATCCCGATGGAGTAAACCTTTACGCTATGTTTTTTGGCAAAATCAATAGCTGCATCAAGAGGAAATTCACTATCAGGTGTGTTGTATCCATCAGTGAGTAAAATAGCGATTTTTGTTGTTGATTTGGCTGATTTGAGCAAGTTTACACCCTGAGCTAGTGACTCAAAAAGGGCGGTATATGGTCCTGCCATACCTATATAGAGGTTTGATACTACATCTTTTAAGATATTGGCATCATAAGTTAGAGGTGATGCTATAAAAGAGTATGTGCCAAAAACTACAACGCCCATATTGTCATTTTTTCTATTTATGATAAAGCCAGATACTATCTCTTTTACGGCATCAAAGCGAGTTAAATTTCTGTTATTTTCATCAAAGCCTTTCTCTTTCATAGACTCTGAAGCATCAAGGATTAGAGCTATCTCATAACCTTTTTTTGGCTCTAACTCATAAGGCTCATCTTTTACTGGAGACATAAGTGAGAGTATAAGCATCGTGATGCTTAGCCACTTTAGAAACAGAAGTAATCGGGAAGCGCCGCTGGGTATTTTTACAAACTGCGTGATGTTAGGAAAATAAAAGGATGGTAGTTTTATTTTACAAATAAATGTACAAATAATAAAAAGTAAAATAAGAAAAGCTAAACTTGGGTATTGAAAATAAAGTCCACTAAACATCCTTCTTACCCTTATTTAGCTCCATATATAAAGCATATATTATTTGATATAATACAAAAGTTCAACTTTTCATAGCTTAAATGGAGAAATAGAGATAAAATGATAAAAAAACTGTTACAAATTACACTAATAGCTACCACACTATTTTCTTATGAAATAGAGATAGGAAAATCACCTAGTATAGAAAAAAAAGATCTGCAACCTAAGGTAAAAATTTCCTTAGAGAGAGACGATGCAAAAGATTTAGTGATTGATAAAGGAACAGGCTTGATGTGGCAAGATGACATTGAAGCTAAAACGATAAGAAAAAACCGCAAAGATGCAATACAATATTGCCGTAATTTGGTCTTCGCTGGTTTCGATGACTGGTACTTACCAAGGTTAAAAGAGTTAAAAACCATAGTAGATGAGGGAAGATTTAATCCAGCTATAAGAGTTGGGTTTAAAAATATCCAGTCTGATCACTATTGGTCATCGTCGCCAAATCTCTCAGATACAATAAATGTCTTGAATATCGATTTTAAAAGTGGTAAAACTTACAATAACTCAAGAGCAGGCAAGTGCTATGTTAGGTGTGTTAGAGGTAATTACGATCGTTTAATATAAAGTAAGATAGAGTGAAACATCTATCTTAAATCTTGACTC
>JAVEST010000155.1:0-3887 GCA_034006465.1 Sulfurimonas sp.
ATACATCTCTTTTGGAAGCGAGGTTTTAACCTCGTAGATAGGCTTTAAAACTTAATATAATAAAAACGGAGAAAATATGTTAAACCCTAAAACTTACTACTATGTGCACACTGGTCATCGTATCGGTTTGGATAGATTTAGAAGAGCTTGTACGATTATACGGCTTTTAAAGGGAGTTGATATCACACTTCTGTGTTCTGACTATCGCATCGCACAGATTGCTCATGAATTTGGCGTAGAAAAGGCTGTGGGAGTTGATGTTGTTAGAAATATACCTCAGATTGCAAACCATGGTGACAGACTTATATTTGACTCCCAAGAGGCAAATCCCATCATGCTAGAAGATATGCGAAATTATTTTTCAAAGTTTGTTCGCATTGGTGATAGTCCAAGTGACAAAAAAGAGGATGGTGAGTTTTTGATATCTCCATATTTACAAGGCGATGGCATCTTAAATAGTTTGGTCATTGATGATAAATATTTTGACAATAAAGAAAAAACAATTGATATCTCTTTTTTCTTTGGAGATGATGATTATGATAAACAACTTGAAAAAAACCTCTCCTTACTTGATGGTGTAGATGCTGATTTACTTTTAGGTTTTTACTACTTTTTTGATTATGAAGATATGTTAAAAGAGAGATTTAAGAGACATTATGAGCTTGAAGATTACGATGATGTCATTCAAAAGTCAAAAATTCTCATAACTTCATCACATCAAGCAGCTTTAGAAAATCTTGCATCTGGAGGAAAACCTATCTTTATTCAAAGGAGAGATTATCCAGAAGATTTTTTAGAAATTTTTAAGAAACTAAACATTCCAATAGTGCAAAACTACCAAAATAGTCAGCTCCTGACAATATTGAAAGCCCACAAAATGCGCGAGTATTACAAAGTGGAACATAATAATGAAAAATTGATTGGTTTTCTAAAAAGTAGCTTAAATTTATAAATAATTAAAACTAATTTAGTGTATAATCAGGGCTAAAATTCACACTAAAGTAGCAAATATGGAAAATAATAGCCGTAGAGGTTTTATGGGTAAAGCGTTTGGTGCTGTTGCGGCAGTAGGTGCTGTAGGCTCACTAGTTGCAATGAAGAAAACTTGGGATCCGCTCCCAAGTGTAAAAGCAGCAGGATTTACAACTCTAGATATGACAACATATCAAGAGGGTGTTATGGTTACAGAAAAATGGAGAGGCAAACCTATCTTCGTTTTAAAGAAGTCAGCAGAAGTTATGGAGAACGAGAAGGGAAATCCAGCAGCTGAAGCTAGAAACATTAAAATAGGGGATGACAACTTTATGGTTGCTATTGGACTATGTACACATTTAGGCTGTATTCCAGCGTTTAGACCAGCTGAAAACGACTTTTTATGTGCTTGTCACGGTGGTATGTTTGATGCGTCTGGCTTAGTTACTAAAGTACCACCTCCACGAGGTTTTGATATTCCTCCGTTTAGAATTGATGGTACAAATCTGATTTTAGGTGAAGTAGGTCCTGAGTGGCAATCGATGAAAGATAATGGCGTTACGCTATAAATTAGGGGGAAAATAAATGGCACATTTTACGAAGGCGACAAGTGTTAAAGATTGGTTAAACCAAAGATTAGCAATTGAGACGGTAGAAAAGGTGATGATGTCGGAGTATTGGATTCCGAAAAACATCAACTTTCTATGGGCAATGGGGATGGTTTTAGTAGTGACATTTGCACTACTACTTGTTTCAGGTATATTTTTACTTATGTACTATGTACCAACCGTTGATGAGGCATTTCATAGTGTAAATTACACAATTATGAGAGAAGTTGATTTTGGTTGGTTATGGAGACATGTTCACGGTGTAGCTGCATCTGTTGTATTTTTAGTTATCTATATCCATATGTTTACTGGTATATATTATGGTTCTTATAAAAAGGGCCGTGAGATGATTTGGATATCAGGAATGCTTCTTTTTGTTGCATTTTCAGCTGAAGCGTTTTCAGGTTACATGTTACCATGGGGACAGATGAGTTACTGGGCTGGTATGGTTATTACTAACCTATTTGCTGGTGGTTCACTTCATGCAGATGGTTTAGTTGAGTGGATACGTGGAGATTATGTTCCTGCTCAAGCATTTTTAGGCCGTTTCTTTATGTTACACGTGCTTCTTATTCCACTTGCTATTGTAGGACTTATCGGGCTTCACTTTGCAGCACTTCGTATTCCGCATGTTAACAACCAAGATGGTGAAGAGATTGACTTTGATGCAGAGTCTAAAAAGTACCTTGCTGGCGATAAAGCTGGAAGTAAGGTTATGAGATTTGCGAATGACTTTATGTCTAAAGACTTAATGGTTGTTGGAATTTTCTTGATATTTCTTTTTTATCTAGTATTTTGGAATTATGGCTTCGCACTTGATGCTATTAACTTTGACCCAGCAGATGGGCTAAAAACACCTGCGCATATCTACCCTGAGTGGTATTTTCTATGGTCATATGAGATACTTCGTCCATTTCCTATAGACTTAGGTCTTATTTTATTTGGATTTGCTCAAGTTATCTTTGTATTGTTGCCATTTCTAGATAGAAGTCCAAACACATGTCCTGCTAATCGTCGCGGAACTATGTTCAAAGTTTGGTTTTGGTTGATGCTCTCTAACATGATAGTACTAACTGCTATGGGTAAATTGCCTCCTGAAGGTATATTTAGCACTATTGGACTTGTTGCAGCTGTACTTTTTGTTGTACAGTGGCTAGCACTTCCATTTATAACATCTAGGGAAAAAAAGGTATAAGGATAAAGATATGAAAAATAAAGAACCAATAATATTAATAGTCGTTATCTTCTTCTCACTTGTAACTTACTACCTAGTTGAGACATTTGCTCACGGTGTAATGCACAAGCATGTAGATAGCGAAAAATTTCAATACAACGACTTACCAGCTCTTACTAAGAGCGGTAATGTTGCAAATGGTAAAGAGTTGATAGTAGATGCAGGTTGTACTGGCTGTCACTCTATGGAAAAAGCTGGTATGCCAGCTCCTATGGATGCGGTAACTGCTGCTCAAAGTTATGGTGTAAACCCACCAGATTTAAGTGAAGCGGGTGCTATTTACGATGCTAAGTTCTTAGCAGACTTAATAAAAAACCCTGCTCATGCATTAAAAGTTGAGCATAAGTTTGATGCTTCAAAAGGTGAGATGCATCCAATGGTTCCATTTTATGGAATGGGCGGAGACATAGACCAAGAAGTAGCTGATATAGTTGCTTACTTAAAAGACTTGGCTGTTAGTCCTTCTGAGGTAACTCCTACAATGGCGTTTGAAAATGCTTGTGGTAGATGTCACGCAGTTGGATATGAGAACTGGACTCAGATAGGGACTAAACCTAGTTTCAAACACGAAAAAGACTCATTAGCGTTTGATATACAAGTTTTAGAGTATGAAGAGTCACTTTCTAAGTATATGGGTAAGTTGCCTCCAGATTTAAGCAACTATATTCGTTCTCGTAGTGAGAGTTTTTTAAGCACTTTTATAGAAAACCCTCAAAATCACTTAGCTGGAACTGCTATGCCTCGTGTTGGTGTAACTGCTGATTCTGCTGAGAAAGTTTTAGAGTATATGAGAGATGCAGGTGACACTAAGCGCCATGAGAGAGAAGAGATAGGTATGTATGTAATGATATACATAGTCATCTTCGCAATCTTCGCATTCCTATGGAAAAAACAAGTTTGGAGAGATTTACACTAAACTAAAAGCTTTGGCTCCTTTGGAGTCAGAGACATTTTATGTAAAGAACTTTTTTTAGGCTAAGACATATTGTCTTAGCCTTTTTTTTTGCCTTTTTTTCTCTTGCAAAGATGCTTTAAGCCATATATCCCTTCCGAAAACCGTGCGAACTTTTCAG
>JAVEST010000048.1:0-12543 GCA_034006465.1 Sulfurimonas sp.
TTGGAAATAAACTCTCAACTGTAAATAGCGTTATAGATAAATCCGCAAGTTCTTTGCTAAGACAGGTCTATATTATGGCTTTTGTATTTTTAGTTATTTTAATATTTTTGATGCTAATAATTAAAGTAGCAGTAGTAAATCCTATAGTAAATCTTGATAAGGTTGCTCAAGAGTTAGCACAAGGTGATGCTGATTTATCAAAGAGACTCCCTGTAAAATCAAATGATGAGCTAGGAGATGCAAGCAAGAGTTTTAATGAGTTTTTAAATAAGGTTGAAAAACTCTCTAATGATGCTAATAATGAGGCACAAAGAGCCATCGAATCAGAACAAGCAGTAAAAGAGGGCATGGAGAAAAACAGAGTAAACTTAGCGCTCTCAGATGAGATGATAAAAGGGGCGATAGATAACGCACATAACTTAAGTCAGAGTATGCAAGAAAATGTGCAAAATGTAAATAATGTAAATAAACTAAACAGAGATACAGAAGATGTTATATCTAAGGTTACAGTTTCTACAGATGAAGTTATCAGCACTATCTCAAATATTACACAGATGATAAGCGAGTCAAGATTATCATCTGAGCAGTTAAACTCAAATGTTCAAGAGATATATAATGTAATCACTCTTATCAAAGATATCTCAGACCAGACAAACCTCTTAGCACTAAATGCTGCTATAGAAGCAGCTCGTGCAGGGGAACACGGACGTGGTTTTGCTGTAGTTGCTGATGAAGTTCGTAAACTTGCCGAGAGAACTCAAAAAGCTACAAGTGAAGTTGAAGCAAACATTAGTGTTCTTCAACAAAACTCTACAAGTATGGCTGAAAACAGCGAACTTATAGAAGGACATGCTCAATCATCACAAGAAAAACTTGATCTATTTAAAGACACTCTATCTGAGCTTATAAATAACTCTGAGCAGATTACAAAAGATAACACAAGCATAGGACATGAACTCTTTGTTAACATGGCAAAACTAGATCATATGGTTTTAAAAAACAATACCTACTCAGCAGCTTTTGAAGGAAAAGCAAACTCTTATGAAGGTGATCACACTACATGTAGACTTGGTAAGTGGTATCAAACAGATGGTAAAGAAGGTTTTGGTAAAAGCGCTAACTTTGCATCTCTATTGAAACCACATGTGCAGATTCATAAAAATATTTCTAGTATAACTAATATGATAAAAGAGGGAAATGTTAACTCTGATGAGTTAATAAAACTCTTTAAAGAAAATGAAAATATATCAAAAGAGATGTTTGCAATATTGGATAAGATAGTGGCGTAAAGATAGACTTTAATATAAGTTAGAAAATAGTTAAAAGTACAAAGGGTTTTTTATAGAAATGTTGAAATATTTAGTTTTTTTTACCGCAGTAATTTTATTTACTGCTTGTAGTGTTGAGCCATTAAAGCCTGTTGAGATAGATGCCACAGCTCCTAGAGTTGATTATTTAGATGATGTAAAACCAATCCTTGATAGAAGATGCGTAGTTTGTCACTCATGTTACAACTCTCCGTGCCAGCTAAAACTTAGCTCTTTTGAAGGACTTGACAGAGGTGCTTCAAAAGATAAAGTTTACTTGGCTGAAAGGCTTAGTGCACAAGATCCATCAAGGCTATTTATGGATGCAAATAGCACTAAAGAGTGGAGAGAGAAGGGTTTTGCTAGTGTAAGCGATAGTGATTCAGAAGATGGAACTAACAACTCTTTGATGTTACTTTTACTAGAGCACAAGATGCAAAATCCAACGAGCAAGGGAAGTTATCATAGTGAGAGTGATGATCTAACTTGTGCAAAAGATAGAGATGAGTTAGCATCTTTTTTAGATAAAAACCCACAAAGTGGTATGCCTTTTGGATTTCCTCCACTAAGTGAGAGTGAGTTTGAGACTATAAAAACATGGTTAGCTCAAGGTGCTCAAAGTCCAAGTAAATCTCAAATGGAGTCTATAAAATCAGCTTCAAAGACTGCACAAAAGCACATAGATGCGTTTGAAGAGTTTTTAAATATAGAAGATGCAAAGCATATAATGAGTGCTAGATATATATATGAGCATCTGTTTTTAGCACATATTGCATTTGAGGGAACTAGCGGAGAGTTCTTTGAGTTGGTTCGTTCAAAAACACCATCACCAGAGGCTATAGATATCATAGCTACCATTCGCCCTTATGATGACCCAGAAGTAGATAAGTTTTACTATAGGTTTAGAAAGATACACTCTACTATAGTTCATAAAACTCATATAGTTTATGATATGAGTTATAAAAAACTTCAAAGATATAGAGAGTTGTTTATAGAACCAGAGTGGAATGAGGCACCTTTTGTAGTTGGATATAAACAACTCTATAACACAGACCCATTTAGAGTTTTTGAGCAGATTCCAGCGTCTTCACGGTATGAATTTTTACTTGATGATTCTGAGTATGTTATTAGAACATTTATAAGAGGGCCAGTTTGTAAAGGTCAAATAGCTTTAAATGTTATACATGATAACTTTTGGGTAATGTTTATGGCTCCAGAATATGATTTATCTCTAAAAAATAGAGACTACTTTAAAAGCCACTATGAAAACCTTAGGATGCCAATAGAAGATGGAAGTACAGTAGGACTACTAAGTACCTTTAGTGATAAATACATAGATGCAACAATTCTTTACGACAGAGATAGACAAAATCTTTATGATGAAACTTATAAAGAAGGGCTTGATATGTCGAGTATATGGAGAGGCAGGGATGCAAGTTCTGCTCCTTTTTTAAGTGTATATAGACACTTTGATAGCGCATCTGTTCATAAAGGGGCACTAGGTGGACTTCCTAGGACTGCATGGGTTATAGACTATCCTCTTTTTGAGAGAATCTACTACGCACTTGTTGCAGGTTTTGACATCTATGGCAATATAGGACATCAGGTATCTATCCGCCGCTACATGAGCCAACTAAGAGTTGAGGGAGAGACTAACTTTTTAAATCTTCTACCTAAAGATGATAGAGAAAAAGTTTTTGCTTCGTGGTATTTAAATGCGCAAGATAAAGAAACTGCATTTTTTTCAAAAAATGATACAGCAATTGAGTACATAAAAATTGACTCTAAAAGAGAGTTACTTGAGAGAGTTGTAGATGAGCATCTCTTAAAGTCATGCGGTATAGGGTTTGATAAACTAAACTATCTCTATGCAGATGAGCGAGTTCCAACTCTCCCAAAAGAGTATAAGGCAAAAGGGGATTATAATAGAGCTTTTAAATCTCTAGTTAAAAAGGGATTAGCCCTTATAAAAGTAGAAAATGGGTATAGCTTTAATCTTGCATATATAAGAGTTAAAAATATACCAAATATGAAAGATATTATAGCTTCAGCTGTAGTAAATAGGTGGCACGACAATGTCTCTTTTATGTTTAAAGAAGATAAAAGACTTGATCCTTCTATGGATGAGTTTGATTTTGTTGAGGGTTTTGTAAGCTCATATCCAAATATTTTTTTTGTAGTTGATTATAAAGATTTACCAGATTTTTTTGATATGTTACATAACTACGATGGCTCTATTGATTATAAATATAAATTTGCTAAGTTCGCTGTATTTAGAGGGGATGATAACTTTTGGAGAACTTACGACTGGTTCCAAGATAAATTTTTAGAGTCAAATCCTAAAGAAGCTGGACTTCTTGATTTAAATAGATATTACCATAGAGCCTTTTAAAATTACTGTATTAATTTATTTAACGCTTTATTAGCTTAATTTGAATAGAATAGCCTTTTATAAAAAAAGGCTATTAATGAAACAAGTTTTATCCATCTTAAATTCCATGAAAACCATGGCTATACTGATGTCAATCTTCGCATTTGCCATAGGCTATGCAACATTTGTAGAAAATGACTACGGAACTATTACGGCTAAGGCTGATATTTACAATTCAAAATGGTTTGAAATCCTTATGCTTTTACTGACCATAAATCTTGTTTTAAATATCTATAAATACAAAATGTTTACAATTAAAAAAGCTCCTATTTTTATCTTTCATACTGCTTTTATTATTATAATCATAGGTGCTGCAATTACTCGTTATGTTGGCTATGAGGGAACTATGCATATTCGTGAGGGTCAGAGTGCATCAACTATGATAAGCTCAGATACTTACTTCACGCTTGAAGCAAAAGTTGCTGATAAAAAAGAGACTACAGAGCAATCTTTATATCTCTCTAAAAAGAGTAAAAATAGTCTTGATGCATCTCTAAGCATTGATGGTAAAGGAGTTCATGCAGAGCTAGTAGAATACATACCAGATGCTATTGAAGCGACTGTTGCATCTTCTGATGGTATTGCTATGGTAAACATTATGGTGACGGGCTCTGGAAAAGGTGAGCCTATAACTCTTAGTTATGGCGAATATTATGAGAGCGATAACTTTGTAATAGATTTTTACTCAAAAAAAAGCTTCGATAAGCTAACTTTGTCTTTATTTGTTGAGGGTGAAGAACTTTTTATAAAGCATGATATGCCTCTTAGTTTTTTAAAGATGGATGATAACTCAGAAGGTACGCTTGAGAAAAATGAGAAACAACCTTTTGCTTCAAGAACTCTTTACTCTTTAGCTGGTGGTGGTTTTGTACTTCGTGACTTTTATCCAAAAGCTACGAAAAAAATAATCTCAAATCCAAACGCTTCTCCACAAAATCCTGGTTATGATGCTTTAGTATTTAACGTTAGCGTAAATGATGTAAGTAAAAAAGTTATGATTTATGGACAAGCTGGGAGAATGGCAAAAGAGTATCATAACGAGATAGACGGTGTAGATGTGCATCTCTCTTATGGTTCAAAAAGGATAAGCATTCCTTTTGAAATTAAACTTTTAAAGTTTGAACTAGATAGATATCCAGGTTCTATGAGTCCCGCATCTTATGCTAGTGAAGTTATGCTTATAGATAAAGAGCAAAACCTAGAGATGCCATATAGAATCTTTATGAACAATATTTTAGAGCACCGCGGATATAGGTTTTTTCAATCATCTTATGATCAAGATGAGAAGGGTACTGTCCTCTCAGTTAATAATGATCCTGGAACTCTTCCATCATATATAGGGTATTTTCTTTTAAGTTTAGGTATGTTGTGGTCGCTATTTTCGCAAAAAAATAGATTTGCTCAACTCGCTTCAAGAGCTAAGAAGGCTGCTGATGAGAAGGCTTTAGGTTCACTCTTAGTTATTGGACTTTTGTTTAGTTTTACTCCATCTTTTGCACAGGAGCTAGACCCTACATTAAAGACGATTATCTCTTTTGATAAAGCTCATGCAAAAAAATTCTCAGAACTTGTTATCCAAGATAGTGGCGGAAGAATGAAGCCTATGGATACACTAACTACAGAGATTTTAGCTAAGATTTATAGAGGCTCTTATATAAACATAGCTGGTAATAAGCTAGATGCAAATCAGATTATCCTCGCTATGATGATTAAGCCTGATCTGTATCGTGATATCAAGATGATATATACAAAAAATGAAGAGATTAATAAGGTCCTTGGCATAGAGTTAAAAGCTTCACATGCTTCCTTCTCACAGTTTTTTAGTGACCCTGATAATATGAGAGGCTATAAACTAGCGGAGTTAGTAGAAGTTGCAGTTAGAAAAGAGCCAAAACATAGAGATAAGCTTGACAATGAAGTGTTAAAAGTTGATGAGAGAGTAAATATCGCTTATGCAGTTTATACAGGCTCACTACTAAGAATATGGCCAAAGCCAAACGATAATAACAACAAGTGGCATCCAACTATTGAATCCCTTCAAACCTTTTCTGATCAAGATGGACAGAGAATAAGGCTAATCGCAGTTGATTATTTTTCAGCTATAGATGAGGCTCTTCTTGGTTCAGATTGGACTAAAGCAAATGAGGCTTTAGAGAAGTTAAGAGAGTATCAAAAGTTTTATGGTAAAGATGTTTATTTAACGAAAAATAGTATAAAAGCAGAGATATTTTACAACAAAACAAATATCTTTGAGACACTCTATCCTTACTACTTAGTACTTGGTTTTGTTCTTTTGACACTTAGTTTTATAAAGATAATAAAACCAGCGTTTAAGATAGAGATATTTTCTAAAATAACTCTAGGCTTTTTAGTCCTTTTCTTCTTAGCACACACTTTTGGGCTTGGACTAAGATGGTATATCTCAGGACATGCTCCTTGGTCAAATGGCTATGAATCTATGATTTATATCAGTTGGGCTACAGCATTAGCTGGGATTTTCTTCTCAAGACGCTCATCTATGACTATGGCATCTACTTCCATCTTAGCAGGACTTATCCTCTTTGTGGCTCACTTAAACTGGATGGATCCACAGGTCACAAACCTAGTTCCAGTGTTAAATTCATATTGGCTGAGTATACATGTGGCTGTAATTACTGCTAGTTATGGCTTTTTAGGGCTTGGTGCACTTTTAGGTTTTATAGTTATTTTACTCTTTATTATTAAAACTAAAGGTAATGAAAAACATATATCTCTCTCTATAAAAGAGCTTAATGCTATAAGCGAGATGGGCTTGATGATAGGGCTTGTTCTCTTAACTATAGGTAACTTTTTAGGCGGCGTTTGGGCAAATGAGTCTTGGGGAAGATACTGGGGCTGGGATCCAAAAGAGACTTGGGCACTAGTTACGATTTTGGTTTATGCTGTAGTTGTGCATCTAAGATTTATAAGAGCTATCTATAGTGAGTTTAACTTTGCTGTTATCTCGCTCTTAGCTTATACTTCTGTTATCATGACTTACTTTGGAGTGAACTACTATCTTGCAGGACTCCACTCTTATGCAAAAGGTGATCCTGTTCCTATTCCGGATTTTGTTCCTATAACCTATGCGATTATCTTTATCTTAGTTGCATTGGCTTTTAGAAATAGAAAGGTAGTTTAAAGAAATGGAGTTTAAAGGTTTCTCTTGTGAAACTTTGCCGTTTTTAGAGTCCATCCGCCAAAACAACAACAAAGAGTGGTTTGAGGCTCACAGAGATGAATATGAAGAGTTCATACTAAATCCATCAAGAGCTTTTGTTGATGAGTTTGGTGAGCATCTGATGGCACTTGAACCTACTATAAACTTCTCACCGAAGATAAATAAGTCACTATTTAGAATCTATAGAGACACAAGACGAATGGGGGCTATAAAAGTACCTCTAAAGTCTAAAATCGGGCTTATCTTTTGGCAGGGAAATGGCTTAAGAATGCAAAACTCATCTTTTTACCTTCACTTCTCTCCTGAAGAACTCTTTGTAGCGGTTGGAGTGAGATGGTTTGAAAAACCGATGCTTGATGCTTACCGCGAGTATATAAAAGATGATGCAAGAAGAGCTGAGTTAGCTAAAATTTTAGAGACTATAGAGTCTAAGGGCTATAAAACTATAGAAAAAGGATATAAACGCTATCCAAAAGGTTTTAATAAAGATATGAAAAATGCTGAGTTATCCTTATATAAGGGAATGGCTACATATAAGATTTTAGAACCTAAGCTAATTACAAATGGAGAAAAGTTTATAGACACTCTCTTTAAAATCTACGAAGATATGTTACCTTTACAACAATTTATGTATCAAGTTAGTCTAAAAGTATAACGCTCCCTTTTTTATCTGTTTTTAAAATTTTTGAAAAAAGCTTAGCTCTTGTCATTTAAGATAGTAGTTCAGCTTTCCATTTTTTTATTTCTGATGGTATATTCGCTATCCAATCTCTTGAATTTGCTACACTATTTGTAGTTCCTACAATAGTATCAAATAAATTTTTCATATCACTATGGAGTAGTCTTTTACCATTTTGCTTTAACTCAATAAGTATTTTTAGTAACTCTACTAATTGCGTAATTGTTAAGGGAATGATTCTCTGTTTTTCGCCCTCATACTCATATTTAGTAGATGTCCAAAAAGTATTGACTGTATCTTGATGTAGCTTAGGTGCAATAAATAGGCAATATGAAAAGTTAACTCTATATCTATCTTCAAACTCTCTTAGATGCCGCATTACAGGTTGTCCTTCGTTATACCATTGGTCTCTTCCTACAAGCATAGTAACCTCGCAGATAGAATTAAACTCACTATAAAAGCACTCTATATCAGCTTTGCCAGCAGGAGCTGTAAATAAGGGTTCATTATCATCTCCAACTGGATAGTTGGGATTAATTGACAAGGCATCATTTAGAGCATTTAGAGCCATTGTAGTCCACTTCTCAAGCTCTATACTCGGCTTATTTTCTAACTCTCGAATATGTCCAAGTGAGTATATGCACTCTTGTATTTTAGATATATCTTGCAGTTCATTATGCATAATGATATCTAGATAATATTTTCTCTTATCCCTTAGCATCTGAGTATTGGTTTTAAGCTCTTCTATATCATCAACCTTAAGCGCATTAAAATTAGTTGGCGTGAGGCTTAACCTTGTCTCTAACTCTGTTAACTCTTCTGCTAAGGTATCAATAATATTATGAAGTTCTTGCGTCGTCTCCCATGGAAGAATTGGTAGATTAATATCTGCTAAGTACTCAATATAATCATCTTCATTTTTAAACATCGAACTTGAACCATCATAAGCATCTAATAAAACATCAATCTCAACTCGCCTTCTTGGTTCTAAGTCAATGTAATATCCTCCACCTCTAATATGTAAATATCTTGTGGCTCTAAAATATCTTATAGTGTTATCTGTATAATCTTTTAAATTTTTAAGAAGTCTCTCTAGTCTCTTCTTGTCAGTCTCATGGGTTATTAATCCTAAAATAGTTAACTTTTTACTTCTTTTTATATCTTCTTTTTGTTGATGAGATAAGCTAGCATCTCTATCTGTCGCCTTTACAAAATTTCTATAAGAGTAGAGTTCTCTTGCATAAAAGCCGATGTTTTCATAGTTTGTTAATGTTTGAACAAAAAGCATAAACTCATCTTTTGATACTCCTTTAACAACATCATTATGTTTAAGAGCTACAAGATTTACTTGATTGATTAAATGCAAAGTTGCAATAAAAGGATTTATGTTGAAATTTGTATTAGTTCTGCTCTCAGATGGATTTTTGTACTCCCATTTAAGAAAAACACGAAACAAGAAGTATCCAAAATCATAACTCTCTGATAAGAGATATTCACCTAAACTCGTTATCCTGATAATGTTATTACTATCTAATTTCAACAAACCGAACTTCTTCAAAGGACTAAATGAAGTTCTTCCTCTCATAGCAGGATCTTGATAGTTTTGTCTAAGAAACATCGTCTTAGCATCATTGAAAGTGATTACTTGTGTAAATGTTTCAAACTTCTCTTTTTCAGCCTCAGTAATATTAGTTGGAGTGTATAGTTTATGTTGTATCAACAAGATTTGATACTCAATTTGTTTGGCATTATCCCACTCACAACCGATTAAATACTCTTGTGCAACTCTTAACCACTCAATCATCCTATTTGGATTTCTGAGTGTTGTAGATATGCTCCAGTTATATGACATTTTAAACTCCTTACTTAGGCATCTCTTAAAGTTCTTTTTATGATGCATTATGTATCATTCTCTTTATGAAAAAAGAGATTAAAATTACAATAGAGCAAGATTATTTTGACATTTTACAAACTTTTAAAGAGAGTAATGACATTAAAAGTAATAGCGTGGCTATTGAAAAAATATTATTTGACAACTATGCAAATACTTTAGAAAAGACTTTTGACTATTTTACTATAAACAATAGAAGATATTTAGGTTCTAAAACTAAAATACTTGATTTTATACAAACATCCATAGATAAACACATACCTAGTTACAGTAGTTTTTTAGATATTTTCTCAGGAACTGGTGTTGTGGCAAATCATTTTAATAATGAGAAGACTAAAATCATAACAAACGATATGCTTTTTTCAAACTATGTAATTCATTATGCTTTCTTTAGTGATGATGCCTACGACAAGGACAAAATCACAGAGCTTTTAGAGCATCTAAATAATATTACTCCAGTAGATAATTATTTCTCAAAGAGTTTTGCAGATAAGTTTTTCTCACTAAATGTTGCTAAAAAAATAGGAACTATCAGAGAAGAGATAGAAAATCTAAGTGATAAAATCTCAAAAAGAGAAAAATATATACTAATCACCTCTTTAATTTATGCTATTGATAAAATTGCCAACACTTGCGGACATTATGATGCATTTAGAAAAAACTCCTTAATGCCTGAAGATTTTAAAATGAAGCATCTTGATATCGATAACTCTGATAATAGTGGAAATATAATATTAAATAGTGATGCAAATATACTCATTAGCGACATCGAACCTGTAGATATTTTATATCTAGACCCACCTTATAATTCAAGACAATATATCTCTGCATATCATCTAATTGAAAACTTAGCACAGTGGGATAAGCCAGAGGTTGAGGGAGTAGCATCTAAGATGGTAAATAGAAAAGAGTACAACTCAGAGTATTGTCTAAAAACAGCCATTGAAGCTTTTGAGGATTTGATAACAAAAGCGAAGGCTAAATATATCATTTTGTCATATTCGGACATGGCTAAAAAAGGTAATGATAGATCAAACGCTAGAATGTCAGACGCAGATATTATAAGAGTTTTGGAAAATAAGGGTAGTTTGGTAATTGAGAGCATTAAACATAAGCCTTTCTCAACTGGTAAAACAAACCTACAAACACATAATGAAAGACTGTTTATATGCAAAACACACTAGAATTAAACAAAATCTATAAGCAAGATAGTCTAGCTTTTTTGGATGCTTTGAGTAAAAATAAGATTTCTCCTGATTTGATTTTTACAGACCCACCTTACAATTTATCAGGCTCAAACTTAGATTTAAAGAACAACAAAACTGGCGGCGCTTTTTATAAAGTCAATGAAGCTTGGGATACTATGGGCGAAGATGAGTATTTTGATTTTACATATCAGTGGATAAAAAAATCATTTGATATTCAAAAAGATGGAGCTTCCATCTATGTATGCTGCTCCTACCACAATGTAGGCGAAGTGACGATGGCTATCAAGCAAGTTGGCTACTCCATCAAAAATATCATAACATGGGCTAAAACAAATCCGATGCCATCCATTACAAAAAGAACATATACTCACTCAAGCGAATTTATAGTCTACGCTGTTAAAAATAAAAAATGGACTTTTAATTATGAAACTCTAAAAGAGATAAATCCTGATAAAGCCAAAGATGGTAAAAATAGGCAGATGAGAGATGTTTGGAGTCTGCCACAATGCCAAGGCAAAGAGAGGATAAAAGACCCTGAGACTAACAGAGCAATGCATCCTACTCAAAAACTAGAAGAGCTAGTAAAAAGGGCAATTCTAGGTTCAAGTAATGAAGGCGATTTAGTTTTAGATCTTTTTATGGGCTCAGGAACTACAGCTGTTGCTGCAAAGAGAAATAAAAGAAATTTTATAGGCTGTGACTTAGAAGATAAGTATATCAATGTGGCGAATGAAAGATTAGATAAAATAGAGTAGTTTAGCATTAGATGCAAGCATCTAATGCCTATTTAGAAGTTATAGTTTAAAACCACTTGGATACGGTCGTTATCAAACTCTGTTTTTGCAGATGACTCTCTATCTTTTCCTACAACATAGATAAGAGCTATATCAGCTTCTCCATCGCTGTACTCATACTCTAAACCAAAGTTCATCTCAGATACATGAGCTTTGTCTCCACCACCTATAGCATCAGCCTTGTAGTCTCCATATGCTCCAAAGATAGTAAAACCAGCTACCTCATAAGATAAACCAAGCATATAGGAGCTACCATCTCCATAAGATCCATCATGTAAAGCCCCAGCTGTTACTGTGTCTAGGTTTGTATAAGAAGCACCACCACCAAAACCCTCAAAGATTGACTTACCATCTTTTACACTTACCTTATCATAAGCAAGAGTTGTAGTAAGATTATAAAACTTAGCCTCAACCATAGCACCGATGATGCTACCTTCAATATCACTATTTATACCATCTTTTTTCTGATCATTTTCTGTAAGATATTGAGCACTTAGAACAATCTCAGATTCATCACCTAAAGGTATAGTCCCTGCAACATCAGCATAAAAAGCGGTAGTTTCTTTTGTAACGTCGTAGTACCAAATGCTTGTATCTATATAGTCAGTTGAGTAAGTTATAGCACCAACTCTCGTACCGTTTTCACCAGTTTTTGCCCAAACATTTTTTTCTGCATTTGAAAAAGGTTCTCCTTGGTCAGTCTCAGAATCCACACCTTGCCAGCTTAAAATATTACCAGCTATAAAAGCAAGACCTAGGTCTTTAAAAGTATATGAAGCTATGTAAGCTTCAAAAGTATGTGGAGTCATTCTAATATCATCACTATCGGCTAGAGGCGTGTCTATAAGTTGACGACCACCACGAAATTCAAATCCTTCGTATGAGAAGTTTACATAAGCCTCAGCTAATTCTGTATATGATTTTTCATTAGATGCTAACTCATTGTTATACTTATCGTCTCTACCGCTAAGTCCATTTATAGAGTGAGATGTCTGCATTGCAGCACCAAAACTAACACCCATAAGTGAAGCAGT
>JAVEST010000135.1:0-4725 GCA_034006465.1 Sulfurimonas sp.
GAACTCCAAAAGGTATAGTGCTCTCTCATAGAAATCTTATAGATTCTGCTCGCGTGGTCTCACAATATCTCAGCCTAAAAGAGAGTGATGTTATCTCTGGCATCCTTATCTTTAACCTAGATTATGGACTAAATCAAATCTTTAGCACACTCTACAAAAGAGCTACGCTTGCACTTCACAGATTTATACTTCCAGAAGATTTTTTCAATCACCTAATAGATGATAAAGTAAGCATCTTACCACTGATGCCTGTAAATATCACGCAAATTTTTGACCTCGATAGAATCCCAAATCCTGAACTTTTCGATGGGGTTAGGATTATCACTTCATCTGGTGGAAATGTAACTCCAAAGATGATAAAAGAGTGCAAAAAAACCTTTAAAGAGGCGCAGTTTTTTTCTATGCACGGCCTAACAGAAGCATTTCGCTCAACATATCTTGATCCATCACAGATTGAGATAAGACCTGAGTCTATAGGAAAAGCTATACCTGATGTTGAACTTTTTGTTATAAATGAAGAGGGGAAAGAGTGTAAAGTACGTGAAGTAGGGGAGTTAATCCATCGAGGCGGTTATATATATCGTGGTTTTTGGAAGGCACCTGAGCAAAATGCAAAAAGATTTAAGTCGATTGAAATTTTAAAAGATATCATAAACTTGGAAGGTCAGCTCAGAGATGAAGTAGTGGTTGCATCTGGAGACTATGTTTATAAAGATGAAGAGGGCTATCTCTATTTTGTATCAAGAGATGATGACATGATAAAGACTAGAGGCTTTAGAGTCTCACCTTTTGAGATTGAGTCTGTTGTAAAGAAATCTTTGCCTCAGATAAAAGAGTGTGCTGTTTTTTCTATAAAAAATGAAGAGATAGAAGAAGAGATCATTATGGTTTACTCAGCGCTTAGTGAGTTAGCTCCAAAAGAGATAATTTTTGAGCTTAAAAAGCATCTTGCTTCTTATATGATACCAAGCAGAGTTATATATAAGAAGTCCCTTCCACTCGTGCAAAGTGATAAAAGTAAGATAAATAAAGATGCACTAAAGAGAGAGTTTATTTAAGTATGGCATAATGGAGCTCTAGAAAAATTTTAAATACAAAATAAAGGAGCAAAATTATGGCAAAAAGAGGAATCTCGATATTAAAAGGTATAGAAGCGACTGAAGTTGTAAATCTTCTAAATAAGGCCTATTGTGATGAGTGGCTTGCGTATTATCAGTATTTTGTTGAAGCAAAAGTAGTAAAAGGCATTATGAAAGATGCAGCTGTTGCTGAGCTTATTCAACATGCAGCAGATGAGTTGCGTCATGCAGACATGGTTTGTGAGCGTATCTTACAACTTGGTGGAACACCAATACTACATCCAAATGATTGGACAAAAAATTCTAACTGTGATTATGAAGCACCAGAAGACCCAAGTGTATTATCAGTTTTAGAGCAAGCTATAAAAGGCGAGCAGTGTGCTATTAGCACCTATTCAAAGCTAGCAGATATCACAAGGGATAAAGACATTGTTACTTATGATATTGTCTCACAAATCTTAGCTGATGAAGTAGAACATGAAGAGGACCTACAAGCTCTCTATGATGACATAGGTGATTTTATTGCCGAGATAAAGAAAAATTTAAATTAAAAAAGCGTTAGCTGAGTGTGGTAGGGCGTCTTTTTTTCTAAGATGCTTTTATCCACTCCAACAATAAGAGCAAAATGAAAATTATTTTGTTCTAAGATGCTAAGTATCTCATTTTGATGTTTATATTTAAAGATGCTCTCATCTTGTGAAATTTCAAGAGAGTCTGGGATTATAAAGATTATTTTCGCCCAAGGTGCATTAGAGTGTAAAAATCTTATCTCACTCTCTATAATATTTGTATTTTGCTCAAAAATAAGCACTTTATCACTAGTCCCAAACTCTTTTATCTCAAAATTTTTGTTAGTAAAGACAGCTTGAAAATGTTCTATAGGAGTAAATTTTCTAAGTCTAAAATCTACTTTTAAACTCTTATATAGATGCAAAAGTTCTTCAAGATAGGGGATAAAAAAAGGTGAGATAAGTTGTCTTTCATAAAAAATATTGTCATATATAAATGAAGTCTCAAAAAGAGTTTGCTCCATGATTTGTATGGATTCTCTTGTGTTTTTTGTTAAAACTCTTATATTTGTAAAGATATCTTTAGAGTTTAGGGCAGGGCAAAAAAGTATAGTTGTTCTCTCCTCTACTTGCCAAAGAGACTTAAAAACACTTCTCATATCTCCAAAAACTACTAGAAAACTGTTTTGTGTTATGACTTGAAGAGCTAGCTTTAGTACAATTTCATTGCACTCATAAGCAACAACCTCTTTCTCTATGAGCCTAAAACGTAGAAGCCTTTTTATAGCCTCGTCCAAGTTATCAACTTTTATCCAAGCTATTTCGCTATCGTTTACTTCTGTTGATTTGTCAAAAACAATACCATAGGCACCATTGTTTACAGCAACTTCTATATCATCTGCGTTGTAAGCAAAAAAAAGGTCACCTCTTTTTACTCTGTGTGCTTCAAAAATGATGCTTTCAAAACTACTTACACATGGCTCATTGACAAGCACTCCATGTGTAAGTGCGAGGAGGTTTTCAAGTCTCATCCAATCGGTGTTCCTGCTTTTTTAGGTTTTTCAGGTCTTACTAAACACAGACCATCTTCATCCTTAGCAGCAAGAAGCATTCCCTCTGAAATCATGCCCATAAGTTTAGCAGGTTTTAAATTTGCAACCACACAAACTTGTGTACCTACCAAACTCTCGGCTGAGTAAAATTCTTTGATGCCAGCTACAACTTGACGAGGTTTACTCTCTCCTAAATCAACTTGAAGTTTTAAAAGTTTTTTACTCTTTGGCACTTCCTCGGCTTCTATAATATGCCCAACTTTTAGTGAAGTCTCAAAAAATTGACCTATCTCTATAAGATTGTCTTGAACTATCTCTTCTTTACTCTCTTCTTCTGATCTGTTTGGTTGAGCTTCTGGAGCTTCTGGTAACACAGGCTCTTCAACACGAGGAAAGAGAGGTGGAACTTGTTTGATTTTAAATAAGTTGAGTAATTTTTTACCAATAACAAGCTCATTGTAACTTCCGTTGTCAATAGTGAAATTTAGCGCATCTGCAATTGTTTCGGTTGTCTTTGGCATTACAGGGCTTAGCATGATAGAAGCCTTGGCTAAAATATTTGCGACTAGTGCTACAGTAGCAAGCGCTTCGTCTCTTTTGCCTTCTTTCATCTTAACCCATGGAGCGTGTTCTTCTATAGCTTTGTTTCCTATAGCAAAAAGTTTCCATAACTCTTCTAAATATCTGTGAGTCTGCATATTTTGCATAAAATCATCTAGATTTGCAAGAGCTTCGTTCATTGCATCTAGCTCATTTTTATGATATGTTTGGACATCTTTACTATCTATCTCAAAGTCAGAATACTTGCCGCTCATACCGATTATACGGTTTAGAAGATTTCCAAGATCGTTACTAAGTTCAGAGTTTATTCTATCTATAAATGCTCTTTGAGAAAAGTCTCCATCTTGACCAAAAGGAACCTCTCTAAGCATAAAATATCTTAGATTTTCAACTCCATAAGCATCTGAGACCTCTCTTGGAGAGATAACATTACCTTTTGATTTACTCATCTTCTCCCCATCTCTAGTCCACCAGCCATGAGCACCAATGTGTTTAGGAAGAGGCAGGTCAAGACTCATTAGAAAAGCAGGCCAGTAGATGGCATGAAAGCGGAGGATATCTTTACCAACAAGTTGCATTGATGCAGGCCAAAATTCCATGTTAGCATCATCTTTACCATAACCTAGTGCAGTTATATAGTTTAAAAGAGCATCTAACCAAACATACATTACATGCTCTTTGTCGTTCATAGACTCTGGCAAAGGAACTCCCCAAGTAAAAGAGGTACGAGTAACAGACAAGTCTCGCAGTCCTCCTTTTACAAAGTTTTTAACTTCATTTGCACGAGAACGAGGTAGTATGAAATCAGGGTTTTGTTCATAATGCTCTAGTAGTGCATTTTCATATTTTGAGAGTCTAAAGAAGTAGCTCTCTTCTTTTACAACATTTGTAGGTTTACCGCAATCAGGGCAAAACTCTCCATCAACGAGTTGAGTTTCTGGAAAAAAAGTCTCACAGCTCACACAGTAGTGACCCTCATAAAAGTCTTTATAGATATCGCCTTTTGCCATCATAACTTCAAAGGCCTTTTGTACGCCAACCATATGTTCTTTATCTGTGGTTCTGATAAATTTATCATAACCTATCTCAAATTCATCCCAAAGATTTTTAAAAGTTGCACTTATCTCATCCGCAAACTCTTGCGTTGGTTTACCACTTTTTTGAGCTGACTCTTCTATCTTTTGACCATGTTCATCAGTCCCTGTTAAAAAGTAAGTCTTATTACCTTTTAGTTTCTCATACCTAGCAACAGTATCAGCTATAAAAGTTGTATATGCATGCCCAATATGTGCTTCGCCATTTACATAGTAGATAGGTGTAGTTATATACTTATTCAAAATCTCTCTTCCTTAATTTTAATTCTTAAAATGAAGGAAACCCTTCATCTATTTTGTCACGCCAAAGGGAGTAATCCCTTTGGCTACGCTAACGCTTGGTTTTGCTCAGCGCAAGGCTCTCGGCACTTGTGCCTCTTTAGTTTATCAGGCCACCTAGGTTTCTCAAAGAAAGTCTTACGGTAGGCTT
>JAVEST010000093.1:0-7709 GCA_034006465.1 Sulfurimonas sp.
CCGACACTTCGGAGAGAGTCTTACGACAACTTCAGTTCAAAGCCCAATTGAACTAGACCAAATATTAAAAGCATTTTGCTATATAAGGACTCAGCTTATTAAAGTTTTTAGAACTCAAAACCGCCAGTTTCGCCTTTTGACATACTGTTGTACACGGCACTTATATATTCGCTTCTTAGTTCACAAGCTAAATATTTATCACACAAACTACATGACTCTAAATCTCTCTCTTTTTGACAAGCCTGAACTTTTAATATCATCTCATCAAGATAGATCTCGAACTTATCAGCTTGTGTATTATCTGTTGTTTGCATAGACTTCTTTTACTTTGCTTATCTCATCTTTTGAGCCAAAAAAACATTGAGATGTCTCATGTATACCAGAACACCCTAATGTCATGATTTCAGACTCTCCATCTGTTGCTTCTCCGCCAGCTCTTATAAAGGCAAAGGCAAAAGGAAAAACTTCAAAAAGCTTACGAAGTTTTCCATTAGGCCTGTCACTTGTATTTGGATATGAAAATAGCCCTCCACCTTTTAGAAGAATCTGATGTAAGTCTGGAACCATTCCGCCAGAATATCTAAGTCTATAGCCATCAGCAAAAAAACCATCTATCATCTCTTTATGGTAAGGTTCCCAATTTTGCTGAGTTCCACCAGGTGCGTTTATATTGCCTTTGCTTTTTAGACGAATCTCTTTTACGAAAACCCAATCTTCACCTTGAAGTAGATGCAGTTTCGTTTTATTGTGAGCAAAAACCATCTCAACTCTAGGGCCAAAGACAACATAGCAAGATGCTACCATTTTTCTAGCTTCAAATGCACCTTCGTAGATGCCAAAGATAGAGCCAACGCTTAAGTTTACATCAACTAAAGATGAGCCATCAAGAGGGTCATAAGCAATGAAATATTTTCCATCTTTATTAAGAAGCATCTCTTTTTCTTTCTCTTCACTAGCTATTGTGTGGATTGAAGGAACCTGCGAGAACTCCTCTTCAATAATCATATCGCACTGGATATCAAGCTGAAGTTGAGTCTCTCCAGAACTGTTTGCTTGCTGTGAGTAGCCTATATCTTTTACATCAATGGCTTTTTTGATTCTTTTTGCAGTTTTCTGAATCGCTTCAAATATATCTGTCATTTATACTTCCTTTGCATTTTTTAGTATCCAAGCTATAACATCTTCACACTCATTTAAATCTAAGATATCAACACCTGATGGTATCTCATACTTGCTTGTGTCTATGCTATTGTCGATAGCTAGAGCATTCATATAAGCAAAGTAATCACTATCAAGTGAGTCTCTAAAGATGCTAATGCGGGGAAGAGGCAGGTTTTTTAAACCCTCCACAAGTAAGATATCAAAATCATCAAAGAGTCTAATCATCTCATCTAAATCTTTGTTTTCTTTTGAAAAGTATGTAGTTCTCGTTGGTGAAGTTACTATAACTTCTGCACCAGTGTCTGAAAACTTGTAACTATCTTTTCCCTCAACATCAAAACGAGCCTTATCACTTGGATCATGTTTGATAATAGCTACTTTTTTACCTCGCTCATGAATGAGTTTTCTGGCTACTTTTAAAATAAGTGTAGTCTTTCCACTGTTTGATGGACCTGTAAATGCAACTGCTAATCTTTTTTTCAAGTTATATCTTTATATTTAAAATTTTATAGTGATTATACAAAATAGTCTTTAAAAGCTTGTTTAATAAGCTATAATTCTTTGAAAAAGAAGAGAGAAAGATATGAAAAAAACAGTAAATTTTTTAGGCATTTTTATTATTTTGACGCTTTTTGTAGCTTGTGCTGATAAAAATGCCTTTGATAAGTTTAATATGCAAGAAGATCAAGAACTAGGTGCTGCAAATCTACAAAACTCAAAGATAAAAATGTCACAAAATATAGAAGGCATAGTATCGGTTATCTATCTAAACAAAGTCTATCCTAAAGTATATACAAACGATGAGTATTTTTATGTATATCTATACTTAAAAGATAAGAAGGAGATGTTTGATCCTAAGAAATTAGATGATATAAAACTTACAATGAAGCTAAATTCTAAACTACCTATAAAGATAAAAAAACTAGATGCCAAAAATAGATTTTCACACCTTGTATCAGCCGAGAATGATTGGAATTTATACTACCTCGTAGCATTTAAACAAGAGAGTGGAGATAAAATCAGCCTTGTTCTCGAAACCGATCAGTCTCGCTCGGATGCTTTAGTCTATCAAAAAGGTGAATAATAGAGACATCTTCTCCTAACACTTTTTTATACATTACATAGTTTGCTAATACCTTTTTTCCATACTCTCTACTCTCGTTGTTAGTCATGAGTTCCATACTTAGGTATGGTTCATACTCTGAGTTACCAAATGTTCCACCCTCAAGATGTCTTCTTAAAAAACCCATCCCACCATTATAAGCATAAGCCATAAAAAGGGGGTGGTATAGAGATTTTTTCATCCATGCTAAGTGTTTTAGGGCGTAGTTTATATTGTTTTTAGGGATAAACATATCTTCATAACTCTCTACTGGCTCTTTAATTCTCTTTGATATATCATCAGTCAAAAAAGGCATAATCTGCATCAAACCTAAAGCGTATGAAGTAGAAAGGGCTGATGGTATAAAGTTACTCTCTTGACGCATTATCGCATAAACAAGAGCTTTATCATCATTTTCTACATCTCTTAAGTAGTTGCTATATGGCATAACAAATCCATGCATCTTGTAGCTATAAGCTCTCTCAAGTATCATAGTTTGAACTGGTATCATATCTTGGTGCATATATTTTTGCGATAGTTCATAGAGCTTATCTTGTGGAGCTTCTCTTATCTCTTGTAAAATACTTTTCCACTCAAAAGGGTCATTTATATCTCTTGGAGTTTTTATATCATCTGTCTCAACTGCACTAAAGTAGTTGTTAACTTCTTTGTTTTGCATCTCATGTGCATAAAGAGTATAGATATTTATGTCGCTACTTTTTAGTAGTTCATCTAAATAGTTACTATCTTTACTAACTTTATAGATCCAAAAGTAGTTTTTATCTACATCTATTCTATGTTTGGCTTTTTGCAGTGAGAGCTTAAAAAAAGATATAGCCTTGCTCTTATTTTGATGTTGAAGATGATGGAGTGCAAGGTTAAAGTTAGTTTTAGAGTCGAGGTTATCGCCTCTTAAATTAAATAGTGATAGCTTTAGTTTATCTAGATGCTCATCATGTAAAATTATTTCTACAAACTGAGAAATTTTCCATGAACTATCAAGGGAGTTTACAAAAGTCTCATCAAGCAGGATATTTAGATTTTCTCTTCTGTGTTTTTTTGTAGTACTAATAAAATTAGTAAGAATTGTATTTGCATCATATTTTCTATAAGCATCTTGCAAATAGGGCTCACTCTGCATCTTTAAAAGCTCTTTTTTAGACTCATCATTTACCTTTAAAGCCAATAGTTCTCTCTGTTTTTTTGTCATGGGAAGTGTTTTATAAAGAGAGAAAGCGAGTTTTAGGCACTCTTCATCTTTGATAGAGAGGAGATTTTTTTCGTTTTGGCAAGAGATTTTTTTCTTTATCTCTTTATTGTCAGTCTTTTTAATATACTCTGCGTATATTTTATAACTATTTCCCTCAACTAAAGAGTATGCTTTATCAGCTTCTTTAGGAGTTATATCTTGTTTTAGAAACTGCCAAATCATAAAGTTCTTCATCCGACAAGCAGGTTTTGATTCTATATCTTTAAGTGTTATACCAGCACTCAAAGATGCTGATATAAAAAGTAACAAATAGATCTTAAACATTGGTTAAAAGGAGCGAAGCAGGGCAGTCAATAAAACTATTAAAATTTGCAATGCTACGACTATGATAAGTGGAGCTAAGTCGATGCCATTAAAAGTAGTTCTAATAAATTTTCTTACAAACCTGTATGCTGGTTGTGTAACTCTGTTTAAAAACTGAACTATTGGGTTATAAGGATCTGGATTTACAAAACTCAAAAGTGCAGTTATGATAATAACCCAAATGTAGATAGTGATAAGGCTTACGACAATAGAACCTAAGCCCTGAATGATTTCTATTAAGACGCTCATTTAACAATCTCTCCTATATAGTTTTTCAAATATTTGTAAATCATAGCAAGATCTGGACCATTTTCTTTGCCAGTTAGTAAAATCCTAAGTGGTTTAAAAAAGTCTTTACCCTTAAGTCCTGAAGTTTTCATAACATAGTTCTTAAACTCATCATATTCCTCAAAGTAGGGTGCATCTTTAATAGTTTGAGTTATGATTTTTGCAGCTTCACTAAACTCTTGTGGCATCTCTTTTGGGGCAAAAATAGTAGTTATTTTAGATTTTAACTCTTTTGTAGTGGATGCTTCTTCTAGATATATTTTTGCAAGCTCTCCAATGTTAGCATCTGCAAAACCCACATATCTTGAAAGCTCAGTCGCATCCATCTTCTTTAGATGCTCTTTGTTTATGTGTCTTAGTAGATCCATACTAAAGCGAGCAGGGGACTTTGAAATGCTTTCTAAGTTAAACCATTCTATGGCATCTTCGAGGTCAAATACTTCACAAGGAGGTTTGTTTCCGATTAATATTAAATAATTTGAAATAGCACTAGGAACAAAGCCCTCTTCTAAAAGCCATTTTACACTAGATGCGTCATCTCTTTTACTCATTTTTTTACCCATATCATTTAGTATGATTGGTAAATGCGCATATTCTACATTTTTCTCATAACCCAAAGATTTTCTAATATGGTCTTGTTTTGGAGTGTTGCTCATATGGTCTTCACCACGAATAACCAAAGAGATATCACTAAGCATATCATCCACTGCACAAGCAAAATTATATGTTGGAGTCTTATCTTGACGCATAATGATAAAACTATCTACTGCATCTGGCTCAAAACTTACACTTCCTTTGATTAAATCTTCTACAACTATAGTGCTGTCTGGTCTTGCTAGTCTAATAGTAAAAGGATTAAGGTTATCTATAACTAGCTCATCAGGTAGGTTTCTGCAAGCATCGTCATATCTATAAGCCTCTTTGTTCTCTTTCGCTTCTTCTCTTTTTTTCTCAAGCCATTCAGGTGAGCAAAAGCAGCTAAAAGCTTTTTTTTCATGTATAAGTTGCAAAGCCATAGCAGAGTGAAAGCGGACGTTTTCACTCTGATACATAACTTGAGAATATGTGATGCCAAAAAGAGCTAAAATTTCTAAAATTTCTTGATCTTTTCCTTCAATATTTCTCTCTTTGTCTGTATCTTCGATGCGAATTATCAAATCTTCTTTTTTTTGCTTTGACACAATAAAGTTAAATAGGGCGACTCTTAAGTTCCCTATATGCATATCACCAGTAGGACTAGGTGCAAATCTTAACATGAAATTTCCTAAAAATAATTTTTATGATATTAACAAATCTAAGGTTAAAGACTGATTTGTTAATCTATCTTCTTCTGCTTGAAGCATCTTTTGATTTAGCTCTGCTTTGAGCTGCTTTATTACTAGGTCTGCTTCTAGAATTTCCTCCGCGACCTCTTCCTCCGCCACCTTGATTAATAGGTTCTGCTTTTATGGATGGATCTGGCTTAAAGCCTTTTAGCCAAACTTTTGGGATATCTTTTTTTATAAGTTTTTCAATATTTATTAAATACTCATCTTCATCGATGCAAACAAGAGAGATTGCCTCGCCATAGTTGCCAGCTCGACCTGTTCTACCTATGCGGTGTACATAGTCTTCACTTACATTTGGAAGTTCATAGTTGACTACATGAGGAAGATGGTCTATGTCGATTCCACGGGCTGCGATGTCAGTAGCAACAAGAACTCTCACTTCACCTTTTTTAAAGTCAGCGAGGGCTTTTGTTCTAGCATTTTGACTTTTGTTTCCATGGATGGCAACTGCTGTGATGCCATCTGATTCTAACTGGCCAGCTAAACGGTTTGCACCGTGTTTAGTTCGGCTAAAAACTAAAACCTGCTTCCAGTCGCCTTCTTTTATAAGATGCGTAAGAAGTTCACGCTTTCGTCTTTTGTCTACTGGATAAACAGCTTGTTTTACAATCTCAGATGCAGTGTTTCTTTGTGCAACTTCTATAAGTGTTGGAGAGTTTAAAAGTCTATCTGAGAGTTTTTTTATCTCATCTGAGTAAGTAGCTGAAAAGAGTAGGTTCTGTCTCTGCTTAGGTAAAACTTCTAAAATCTTTCTAATATCGTTTATGAAACCCATATCCAACATTCTGTCCGCTTCATCTAAGACAAGAAAGTCTACTTTTGAGAGATCAATAGTTTTTTGGCTTAAATGATCTAAAAGTCGACCTGGAGTTGCTATGACAATATCCATACCTTTGCGAAGTTGTGAAATTTGTGGGTTGATTTTAACACCACCAAAAATTACACATGACTTAAATGGTAAAAACTTTCCATAAAGCGCTACGCTCTCTGCGACTTGCGCAGCTAACTCTCTTGTTGGAGTTAGTATCAATGCTTTTACATGATATGGCTTATCTTTTGGCTTTGCACGGCTTAGAAGTTCTAGTATCGGTAGAGTAAATCCTGCAGTTTTACCTGTTCCAGTCTGTGCTCCAGCGAGTATATCTTTTCTATCTAGTATTACGGGGATAGATTGTTTTTGAATTGGAGTAGGCTCAGTATAACCTTGCTCCTTAATAGCTTTTAATAGTGGAGCTGATAGTCCAAGTGTGTTAAATGACATAAATTTCCTAGTTTTAATATTAATTCATAATAGCATAATTTACACTAAATGTGAGAGATAACTTTAAATATATTGCCAAATTAAGTTTAAAATATGAATCAAATATAAATATCTTGAAAAATCAACTTGTTTAAGTATTTAAAATAGGGGAGTTTGAAGAAAAAGTGGTGACCCCAAGGAGAATTGAACTCCTGTAACATGGATGAAAACCATGGATCCTGACCGCTAGACGATGGGGCCACTTAAAGACGATTTGAAACCGAGCCGAAATTATATAAAGTGATTCGTTAAAAAAACCTTAAACTTCGAAAACTCGGTAAAATTTCATCTTTTATTCGTAAAAACCTCTTAATGCTCTAATGATAACAGCATTTTTAGAGATACTTTCTGCTTTTGCATTATCATTTACTAGGTCGTAAAGATCTAGTGGAAGAGAGATAGAGAATGTTTTAGTTTCGATCTTTCTTTTTTTAGTAATCATAGCAACAACGCTAGTTAAAAGCTCGATAATTTTTTTAGTATCTATTGGTTTTTGGATAAAACTATTTACTCCAACTTCTATAGATTCAGAGATTTTCTCTATATCATTGCTTGCTGAGATTACTATAATAATTTGAGTAGAGTTGATTTGACGGATTTTTCTTGAGAGTTCGATACCATCCATTCCAGCCATTACTATATCTACAAAAACAACATCCGGTTTTAATTTGTTGTATGTTTTTAGCGCTTCTTCTCCATCAAAGCAAGAATATACATCAGAAAAGAAATTTTTAAAAGTAGAACTTAGTAACTCATTTGTTACTTTTTCATCTTCAACTATCATTGCTGTGAGCTTTTTTGTCTGCCCAGTTAACTGAACTAAGTCAATATTTGCCATATTGTGTCCTTTTTTGTTTTAAATTGAACAGATTATACATATTTTTTGGTAACAAATGAAGAACAATTGACATTTAAAAAAACAAAAAAAGTTTAAAACTACGTAGAATAGGGGGTTTT
>JAVEST010000094.1:0-7698 GCA_034006465.1 Sulfurimonas sp.
AAGGTAAGATAATGAGTTTAGAAAAAGAGTTACAAAGTAGAAGTGGTGGTGTTTGTGAATTGTGCGGAAGTAGCGAGGGTTTAAGCGTTTTAGAAGTTGCTCCATCAGATGCAACTGCAAACACAGCCATCTATGTTTGTAGCAAATGCGCGCCGCAAATCCAAGATGCAAGCCTTCTAGATGAGGCACACTTAAACTGTTTAAATGACACTATGTGGAGCGAGACACCAGTTGTTCAAGTCGTATCATATAGACTACTAAATGCTCTTGGTCGCCAAGATTTAGTAGATATGATGTATATGGAAGATGAGTTAAAAGCTTATGCTGATGCAGGTTTGGTTGATGTAAGTTCGGCTAGTGATGCAGTTGTGCATAAAGATGCAAATGGTGTTGTTTTACAAACTGGGGACACTGTTGTAATCACAAAAGATTTAGATGTAAAAGGTACTACTTTTACTGCAAAAAGAGGAACAGCAGTTAGAAATATAGCATTAGTTCACGATAACAGCGAACTGATAGAGGGTCGTGTAAATGGAGTAAAGATTCAGATTTTAACAAAATTTTTGAAGAAATCTTAATGAAACCAAGTGAGCGATTTTACAAGATAGATAAGGATTTTAGAAATCCTTACGCAAGAGATAGAGATAGGATCATCCACTCTGGGAGTTTTAGAAAGCTAGAGTATAAAACCCAAGTTTTTTTAAACCAAGAGGGAGATTTTTTTAGAACACGTCTAACGCACTCTATTGAGGTCTCACAAATCGCTCGCTCTATAACTTCGCATCTAGGGCTAGATGAATCTTTAGCAGAAGCTATAGCCTTAGCTCATGACTTAGGACACACTCCATTTGGACATATCGGAGGCGATACCTTAGATGAGTGTTTAAGAAAAGATGGTTTTAAAAATGGGTTTGAGCATAACTTTCAAAGTTTTAGGGTTGTCTCTTATTTGGAAAAACGCTATAAAAACTTTGATGGACTAAACCTAACCTTTGCAACCTTAGAGGGAATTTTAAAACACTCATATCCTTATAAAAAAAACTTTTTGCCAGAGTGGATTGATGAGCAGTTTAACCTAGAAACACATCCTTCCATAGAGGCTATGATAGTTGACCGTGCCGATGAGATAGCATATATGAGTCATGATATAGATGATGGCATAAACTCAGGGCTTATAGACTTTGATGATTTAAAAGAGAGCGAACTTATACAAGAGATACTTCAAAAGGTAAAGTCTGAGGGTATTTTAGAAGATGAAGATGAGATGTTTCGTTACCGATTTAGTTCGCATCTTATAAACCATTTAGTCTACTCTTTACTAGAGTACTCAAAAGGTAAGATAGACAACAGTGAAGTTCTAAGTGCAACCATTGGTTCAAAAGATGAGATACCAGTTGGTTTTGCTCCAGAGCTAGAGACAAAGATAAAAAAGCTTAAAAAACTTCTCTTTAACAAACTCTATCAACATCAAAACATTGTTATAAAGATGTTTGCAGGTAAGCAAGCTATAAGAGGGCTTTATGGGGCTTTGATGCAAGAAGAGAAGATGCTGCCAAAATTTTACTATGAGTTGTTAGATAAAAAACAAAAGCATAGAGTTGTGGCTGATTACATTGCTAACATGAGTGATAGACACGCAATGAGCTTATATAATGAGATGTACGGGAAGCTTTAAAAGACTTTGTAAAAATAATAATTTAAAATTAAATGAGTGTATAAATATAGAACTTTTAAATCAAATATAGCTAGAAAATATTTATGTTGATTTTTCAGGATTTTTTATATGAAAGAGTTTGATTTTTAGTAGTGTAAGTAAAGCCCCAAAGGGCTTTAGCTTATTAGAGGCGTGATTCGTAGCGTCTCATCATATAAAGACGCTTAAGCATTTTCTTACGAGATGCAATTTTGAACTTCTTACGCTTTTCTGTTTCAGTTTCATGGAAACGGCGAGCACGAGCTTCCGTAACGATTAAGTTACGGTCAGTCTGCTTCTTGAAACGGCGGTAAGATGCATCAAAACTATCATCACTGCGTAGTACGATACCTGGCATATCACATCACCTACTTTCTTTTAAATTTTCGAAAATGGATTGTATCATAATCTTTATAAAAAATAGGTTTTAAGTAATGTTTATCCTTGTAAATGCTTGATTTGAGTAATTTTTCGCCTTTTCTAGTCCTTTCTTGATATAAGTCAATGCCTGTTAACTCTAAATAGGATAAACTTTGTCTGATTTAAAAATACTAGAGCGTAATGCGTTCTTACCAAAGGATACAAAATGAAAAAATTCATTTTTCTTATAGCGTTAACATTAGGTGCTCTTCAAGCAGACAACACAGTACACTACGATAAGGTAGATACTAAAGAGCCGATAAGCAAACCTAATCATCCAAGTACAGACATCTATTAGTCTGATCTTATTCTTCCTCCAGTTAAATAGACTCTTTTGAGTCTGTTTAACATAAAACTCCCCCTAACTAACAGATATAACCTCAAAACATAAAAATTATAAATCAAAAACACGATAGAATTATATATAAAAATCAATATACAATAAACTATAGGAAAATAAAATGAGTGATAAAGCTTGTGATAATAAAAAATGTATAGATAGTCCTAAATGTGCTCGTCATGAGTGGTGGCTTAAGGGTTCTAAAAACTTTAAAACCTTTAAAGGTACAGAGAAGAAAGGTTGCGGAAAATTTATACCAAAAAAGTAAGCCTATACTTGATATAATCCTCTTATGATTACACAAGACTCTATAGATGCGCTAAAATCCAGACTTGATATTGTTGATGTGGTTGGTTCTTATATTGAGTTAAAAAGAGCAGGTGCAAACTTTAAAGCACCTTGTCCATTTCACGATGAAAATTCCCCCTCATTTGTTGTAAGCCCGTCTAAGCAGATATATCACTGTTTTGGATGTGGGGCTGGTGGTGATAGCATCAAGTTTGTTATGGAGTATGAAAAACTAAACTATCCAGAAGCTCTTGAGAAGTTGGCAGATAGCTATAACTTTACGCTAACACACAGCAATAACAAACATAACAAACCTCGCTCACAAGTTATGGATAAACTTAGTGAGTGGTACCAAAATCTTTTAACTACAAGGCCAGATGCGCTGAGCTATTTAAAAGAGCGTGGCATCTATGAGAGTAGTGTAGAGAAGTTTGGTATAGGTTATGCACCTGATTCTAACTCTACTATAAACTATATAAACTCACAAGGATTTTTACTTAGTGAAGCTATAGATATGGGAGTTGTAGGCTTTGATGGTGGAAGAAGTTTTGCTAGATTTATAGAGAGGATAACTTTTCCTATCCACTCAGCAAATGGCTCTATTGTCGGTTTTGGCGGAAGAACTATAAGTGGGCATCCAGCAAAATATGTAAACTCTCCAGAGACAGCGTATTACAACAAATCTCGACTTTTATATGCTTACCATCACGCCAAACAAACACTACATAAAACAAAAGAGATAATCATAACAGAGGGTTATCTCGATGTTATCATGCTTCATCAAGCTGGATTTACTAATGCAGTTGCAACTCTAGGAACTGCTCTTACGCCTCAGCATCTACCACTTTTAAGAAAGGGCGAGCCAAGGGTTGTGATGGCTTATGATGGAGATAGTGCAGGAAGAGCTGCTGCACTAAAGGCTTCAAGACTTCTTAGTGTTAGTGGTTTTAGAGGTGGAGTTATTATATTTCGCGATGGAGAGGACCCAGCAGATATGGTGCAAAAAGGCGCCATAGATGAGCTAGCATCTATGATAAGGAGACCAAAACCTTTTATAGAGTTTGTTTTAGAGGAGTTGTTATCGCTTTATGATTTAAGAGATCCAAAATCTAAAGAAGAGTGCATGCAAGAGGGTATGGCTTACCTAAAAACACTCTCGCCAATCCTACAAGAGGAGTACAAAACTTTTCTTGCTTCAAGACTCGGTGGTTTGGGTGTTAGCCCATCTCTGCTAAAGTTTTCACAAAACACAAAGCAAAACAACGCACCTCTTATGCAAAAAAACACTCATAAAGATATGTGGGAGCTAACACTTGTAAAGACTGTTTTAGAGCGTCCAGAGTTTATAGACCAAATCCTTGATGTGCTAGATGCCTCACTTTTACAGTTTCATTCAAGAGAGTTTATGCTTGCACTTCAGGGAATGTTGGATGAGCCATCTCTAATGGCGATAGCAGTAGATGCTAATATAAAGGCGCTAGAAGATGAGGAAGCTCTAAAGAGCGAGCTGATACCTTTCTTGCATAAATACTATGAGAGAGAGCGTAGAAATATAAAAAACCGTCCAGATATTACATTTGAGAAAAAAGCTTTTAAAATTCGCAAAATTCTTGATAAAATCGACAAACTTAAAAAAGGCGAATTAGTCGCTTTTAAATCATAACAAGTTATTATAATGGTAAAATTATAAAAAGCAAAAAGGTAGCATATGAAAGCGATAGCACTCTTTAGCGGTGGACTCGACTCAACTTTGGCGATAAAGCTTATCTTAGACCAAGGCATAGAAGTCTTAGCCCTAAATATCTCCACAGGTTTTGGAAGTACAAAAGATAGACAAGAGCATATGCAGAGTATGTGTGACCAAGTTGGTGCTGAGCTTATGATAATAGATATTGAGAGTGAGTTTTTGCAAGATGTACTCTTTAGTCCAAAACATGGATATGGAAAAAACTTTAATCCTTGTATAGATTGTCACGCGAAGATGTTTGCAGTCGCAAAGAGAATCATGGAAGCAGAAGGTGCTAGTTTTTTGATAAGCGGAGAGGTCTTAGGTCAACGCCCGATGAGCCAAAACAAAGATGCACTCCAGTTAGTGTTAAATGAGAGCAACTGCGATGGACTTCTTTTGCGCCCAATGTCTGCAAAACTCTTAGAGCCAACTATCGCTGAGACAAAAGGTTGGGTAGATAGAGAGAAGTTAGAGGGCATCAGTGGGCGAAGTCGTGATAGACAACTCCAACTTGCAGGTGAGATAGGGCTTGCTGACTTTGAGAGCCCGGGTGGTGGCTGTTTGCTCACAGATGAGAACTTTGGAAAAAAGATGCGAGATTTTATAAAGTATGAGAAGTTTGAGGTAAAAGATATTCCAGTTATGAAGTTTGGAAGACATCTTCGCTTACCTGATGGTGCGAAGCTTGTTGTGGGAAGAAATAAGGATGAAAATGCTTATATGCAAGAGATAAAAAATGATAAATTTTATCATATTAGAACTTTTGGAGTTCCTGGCCCGCACTCACTGCTGAGCAAAAATGCGAGCGAGCGTGACAAAGAGTTAGCTGCTAAAATAATCTTGACATATACAAAAGCAGAGAAGGATGCTACTTATACACTTCTTTTTGACAAAGAGGAGTTGCAAAGCTCGCCGTACAGCTCAAGGCAAGAGATAGAAGCTTTTACAATTTTGTAGATTTGGCTATACTACAAAGAGTTACAAAACCTGACTAAATTTAGGAGTTTTATTATGGCTGGTATTCACTTTCAATTTGCAGACTTTAAACAACTACTTCGTTTAAATATTGGTATAGCTCAGAGGCTTGATGAAAACAGAGCTGAGAGTTTTACTCTACTCTATTGCGACTTTTCTAACGCTCCAAAAGTCAATATCTTAGATACACTATCAGATACACTAAGAACATCTGATACCATTGCCAACTATAAAAAAGACTACTTTTTTGTTCTTCCATATACTGATAAATATGGTGCAGAGGTAGTTAAAAAACAGCTAGATGCAAAGTTTGGAGTTTTTTTAAACTCTTTTTTGATTAGTTATCCTGTTGATGGAGAAAACGCTGATGAGCTTGTTTCAGTGCTTCAAAACAGTGTAAAACAGTTTTGTAAAAAAGATATAGACTACTTAGATATACTAGAGTAGTCAAATTTATAAACCTTAGAATTTTTGTAAAATTCTATAGCCTCTGATATCTTCTGCTCTTTATAGATCTTCTTATCACAAACCCATCTACATCTTACCTTAGGATTGTCCGAAGCTTTTTTTGTTTCTATGCTCTGCTTTGTCTCAAAAGCAGAAAACTCAAAAAGTTTCCCTTTTTTATCCTCAAATGGGCTTTGTGAAAACAGAAGAACTGGCAGGATTAAAAAAAATATCTTTTTCATAAACCTTATATCGACAAAATCATATATATTTTAAATCCATTTTTATCTCTTGGAATAGTTAATGCTAGATAACTATAAATCGCCCCAACAAAGGCAAGGAGTAAAAGATGATTGTTGTAAATGCAAAGAGTGATGCCAAAGCATCATCTCCTCTTGCAACTCCAGATAAAGAGCCAAGCCTATCTTTCTCACAGCTCTTAAAAGGTGTTGTAACAAAAGACAAACCAGCAAATGGTGCAATAGTTTTATCGTTAGAAAATGAAAAACCATCAAATATAGTCTCAAAAACAAGCTCAAAAAAAGAGTCACTTCTCTCTCTTTTAAAAGGTGATAAAGCTAAAGAGGGTGAACTTCCTACAAAGCTTGTAACTGAGCAAAAAGATGCCATAGAGCTAAATCCAAAACTTACCCAAAATATGACTCCTAAAGAGATAAAAGCTTTAGTTTCAGATGCAAAAGAGTACTTGAAATCTAAAATATTAGAGAGTGATGAGTACAAAAAATCACAAGTAAAAGAGCTACCAACAACGCTAAGGGGCTTAGCTACTATGGCTAAAAACTTTGGTATAGATGTTTCAAAACTCAGTTTAGAAGAGGTTAGGGTTAAGCCAGATGCAAAGAGTTCTAAAATCGATGCAAAATCACAAAATACCCCCACCATAGGTAGTGAACAAAAAACTCCGACAAAAGCAGACATGCAAAATGTAGTGGAGGAAAGAAAGCTAGACACTAAGTTAGATGCAAAGCTTGCTAGTGACATAACAAGTAAAACACCTCTGTTTAAAGCTACTGAGGCAAAAGAGCACTCAACTGAGCAGATAGTAGTAGCTAAGCAGTTTAAAATAGAGCAAAAAACACCAAAAGAAAAAGCGGATGAAACATTAAAGTTACTATTGCGAGGTGAAAAAGTTAAAAGTTCTACAAATTTTACAGCTGATTTCTCTGTGGCAACCGCTAAAGTTCTTGCTCCAACATCGACAACGGATGCGACTAAAAACTTAGAAAGACTTTTGCATGGTGAAACATCAATCAGCACAGAGCAAAACAACTCTAACTCAAAGCTAGATGGGCTAGCTCTAAAAACAGATAGTTTAGAAGTGAAACTAAATGAAGCCAAGCAGATGATAAAGTACCTCTCTCAAGATGTAAAGAGTGCTATAGAGGATTATAAATCTCCTTTTACAAGGATAAAAGTTCAGTTAAATCCACAAAGGCTCGGAGAAGTTGATCTTACCATAGTCCAAAGAGGTAAAAACTTACATGTAAATATCAGCTCAAACAACGCTGCAATTAACACGCTCTCAATGAATGCAAATGAGCTAAGAGTGCAGTTAAACAATAGTGGAATAAATAATGCTTCATTAAACTTTAATAACTCTTCAGGAGGCGAGCAACAAACTGCAAATCAGCAGCAAAATCGCCAAAATGAAAAAAGGGCTAATGAAGAGTATTCTTATTTTGAAAACGAAGATAAAAACGAAGAGATTTTAAGCTCACTAGAGATCGTAGTTCCAAACTACGCATAACCCATAAAGGAACCGTGAACTTTGTTCCTTTTACGGAC
>JAVEST010000049.1:0-12364 GCA_034006465.1 Sulfurimonas sp.
ACGAGGAGAGAACTCCGACACAACCTGGAGATATCTATAGCGGTTTTGCAAAAATCTCTTTTGATATCTACGATGGTGGAAAAAAGTCAGCGCAACTAAAGAAGAGTGAGCATGAGTTTAAGGCTAGTGGTTTTGAGACAGAGTCAACCAAAAAGAGCTTAAGCCTTGAGATAGTAGAAGATTTTTACAATATTAAAAGCTTTGAATCAGCACTTGCTTCAAGAGAAGAAGCAAAAAAATCTCTCTATGAACAACTTCAAAGAATGATGCAGTTTGTTATAGCAAAAGTAGCAACGAGTGATGATGTAGATAGACTTCAAGCGGCATATGATACTAATATATATGAGATGGAATCTTTAAAGTTTAAAATCATCTCTTTAAAAAGAGCGTTAGAGCTAAAAGTAGGTAGAGGGATAGATAGTCTTGATGACTCTAAGTTTAAAGAGTTTGAGATGAGCGAGTTAGAACTAACAGACAACATAAAAGCGCTAATGGCAAACAAGGATGCACTCATCAGCAGTGCAGACTCACTTAGTAGCATCTACTATCCTCAGATAAAAATAGAAGATACTTATAGCATCTACGGATATGATAGATACGATGCCTCGCATCCAAAAGGGCTAGACAATCAAAACCAACTTCTACTCTCACTTAATATGAGACTCTTTGATATGGGTAGCACCTTAAAAAGTAAAGAGTCGATTTTGATAAATTCTCAAGCACTAAATACCCAACTATCTTACTCTAAAAAAGAACAAACTATGTTTTACGAGTTAGCATTTGAAGCTATAGAGATAGGAAAGGTTAAGATAAAAAGTGCAAAGAGTGCCTTAGTTTCTGCAAAAAGTGCATTTAGAACAATATCTAAAAAATATGATGCTGGCATCGTGGATAACATAGTTTATCTTGATGCACTTTCGTCGCAAACTGAGGCTAAAGCTCTTTATGAGAGAGCGGTTAATGATTTGGAAATTGCTTATGCATCGTACTACTACTATGCTGGAAAAAATATTGAGGAATTTTTAAAATGAGAAAGATAATTTTAATAGCACTGGCGATGATAGCTAGCTTAAATGCACAAGAAATTTATGCAACATTTAACATAGAGGCTGACAAAAGTGCAAACTTAGCATTTTACTCTAGCGGTATAGTCGAGAGTGTTTTTGTAGATGTCTCAAGTGAGGTTAAAAAAGGTCAAAGTTTAGCAAAACTACAAAATGATGATTTAGTAGCATCTCTAAATATTGCAAAAGCAAAAGTGCAAGAGGCTGAGGTAACTTTAAAGTTTTCAAAAAGAGATTATGAGAGACAAGTTCTTATAAAAAACCTTATAGATGAAGCGAAATTTGATCAGTACACTTTGGCTTATGAGAGAGCAAAAGTAGCTCTAAGTTCTGCAAAAGCAAACCTTCATTATCAAAAAGCACTACTTGATAGAAGCGAAGTTTTTGCTCCTTTTGATGGAGTTATAGTAGAAAAAAGTGTTGAGGTTGGAGATGTAGTAAGTGGCATGATGCTTCGCACTATTTTTAAAGTTCAAAGTAAAAGCAAAAGAAAACTTATCTTTGAGTTTGACCAAAAGTACTGGAAGAGTGTAAAGGTTGGAGATAGTGTTAAGTATAGTGTCAATGGTGATGAGAACAACTACACTGGCAAAATCTCTAAAGTCTATCCAATAGCAAGTAGTGAAAATAGAAAGATAAAAGCAGAGGTAGAAGCTAATGGTTTTGTAGTTGGACTTTTTGGTGAGGGCTACATTAGTGTAGCTAAGTAGGTGAAATTTTATGTATAAATACGCCATAAACAAACCCATCACAACACTTATGTATGTTGTCTCTATGGTGATTTTTGGGCTTATGAGCTATAAGTCGATGCCAACAGCACTTTTTCCAAATGTTGACTTTCCTATAGTTACCATAAAAACACTCTATCCAGGAGCTGAGGCTAGTACTATTGAGTCTCAAATAACAGAGGAGATAGAAGAAGCAGTCTCTAGTATTGGTGGGGTTGATAATATCATCTCAACGAGTAGTGAGGGCATTAGTGTTGTAACTGTAAAGTTTTTTTTAGAAAGAGATATTGATGAGGCGGCAAATGATGTTAGAGATAAGGTAGCAGCGGTAACTCTACCTCGTGATGCCAAGATGCCACTTGTAAGTAAGCTAGATATTGGCGGTGCATCTATTATAAATGTTTTTTTAAGTACCAAGGGTGAATCTATGCAAAAACTGATGATTTTTGCAGATGAGAAGGTAAAACCAAAACTTCAAAAGATAAATGATGTCGGTGGTGTAAATATCATCGGATATCAAGATAGAGAGATAAAAATATTCCCAGATCCACAACTCCTTAACAAGTTTGGCATCACAGTTAGTGAGCTAAATGAGATAGTAGCTCACGAAAATGTCAAAATCGGCGGTGGTAAACTCATAACTAGCACAGAAGAGTTTATACTAAAAACTCAAGCAGATGCTCTAAGAGTTGGGGACTTAAAAGAGATAAAGATAAAGGGTGATATAAAACTAAAAGATATAGCACAAGTCTCAGATGAGATGAGTGATGCGAAGAGTTATGCATCTTACAATGGTGCACAGGGAGTTATGCTTGAGATTCAAAAAATCTCAGGAACCAACACTATAGATATAGTAAAAAATGTCAAAAAAATCATCCCAGAACTCCAAGCGATGGCAAAAGATGATTTTGAAGTAACTGTTATAAATGATACTACTCCTTTTATCATAGACTCTCTAAAGAGTGTTGAGTTTGATCTTATCTATGGCTCTATCCTTGCTGCCATTATTGTTTTTATATTTTTAAGAAATATGACTATTACTCTAGTCTCAGCCATCTCTATCCCAGCATCCATCATGGGTACATTTGCACTTATGGACTACATGGGATTTGAGTTAAATAGGATGACACTTATAGGGCTTACCTTAGCCATCGGAATTATCATCGATGATGCTATTGTGGTTATTGAGAATATCTATAAAAAGATGGAAGCTGGTATGGGCAAGTTTGATGCAGCTTTGTATGGAACAAAAGAGATAGCTTTTACCATCTTAGCCATCTCAGCTATGCTTTTGGCAGTTTTTATCCCAGTCTCTTTTATGAGTGGGATAGTAGGGCGATTTTTTGAGTCTTTTGCTATGACTGTTGGTTTTGCAGTTGTTATCTCATACACCATAGCACTTAGTTTTATCCCAAGTCTTAGTGCTAGAACTCTGCATAAGAAAGAGAGTGTTTTTTACTCTAAAACTGAGCCTATATTTGAGGCTATAGAGGGTTTTTATGAGAAAATTTTAAGATTAGTTTTAAGGTTTAAAATCATAACTTTAATAGTAGTTTTTGCACTTTTTTTTGGCTCTTTGAGTCTTTTTTCTACTATAGGGATAGACTTTATTCCAAAAGAGGATAAAGCAGAGTTAGAGATAAATATTAAAGCAGATGCTGGCATCTCACTAGAGGAGATGATAAGAAAGTCAAAAGAGGTAGAAAAGCTCATAAAAGAGGATAAATATGTTGTCTATACAACGCTAAACATTGGCTATAACACTGCACAAGAAAAACACAAGGCTCTTATCTATGTGAAGCTTCTTGAAAAAGATAAGAGAGAGCTAAATCAAGAGGAGATCACTCAAAGCTTTAGAGAGCAGATGAAGCCCTTTTCCAAAGATATGTTTATAACTGCAGCGGCAATCCCAAGTATAAAAGGAGCAGGCGCTTCAGTTCCATATCAGATAGTTTTAAAGTCAGACTCGTTTGAAAGTTTAGATATTGCAAAAAACAACCTTATAGAGCATTTGAGGAAGAAAAAAGGTTTTGTTGATATCGATACAAACTTAGATGATGCTAAACCTCAAATAGATGTAAATATCATCAGACAAAATGCCTCAAGGCTTGGCATAAGTGCATCTCAGATAGCAGAAGCAATCTCAACTGCTTTTTCAAGTGATTTGGAGATTTCTTACTTTGAAGAGGATGGAAAACAGTATAACATCACGCTAAGATTTGATGATGAAAATAGAGTTAGCTTAGATGATGTAAAAAAGATTCAACTTCGCACAAAAGAGGGAGCGTTTGTATATCTAGATGGACTTGTAACTTTTACTGAGTCGAAAGCTCTTGCATCTATAAACCACTTCGATAGACAGAGACAGGTAACGGTTTTTGCCGATTTGTTTGGGCTTGATTTGGGTGGCGCAGTTAGCTATACAATGGATAATATAGAAGAGTTGATGCCACAAGATGTTACCTATAGATTTACTGGTTTTGCAGAGGAGATGCAAAAAACGGGGGAAGCTTTTGCCATGGCTGTTGGGCTTAGTGTGATACTTATGTTTATCATTTTAGCCGTTTTATATGAGTCGCTCATTCAGCCTATCATCATCATGATGGCGCTTCCGCTTAGTATCATCGGGGTGATTTTAGCTCTTTATGTCTCAGGTTTGCAGTTTAGTCTGTTTGTTATGATTGGCTTTATGCTGCTTATGGGTATGGTTGGTAAAAATGCTGTACTCTTAGTTGACTTTGCAAACCACGCAGTAGAAGATGGAAAAGGTGTAGATGAAGCTCTTGTTGAAGCTGGAGAGAAAAGACTTAGACCCATTCTTATGACAACATTTGCTATGGTTTTTGCAATGCTTCCACTCGCTCTTGGTGATGGCTTAGGAAGTGAGACAAAAGCACCAATGTCTATAGCCATTATTGGCGGACTTCTTAGCTCAATGATTTTAACACTTCTTATCGTACCTGTAATGTATAGGATGATAAGTCCAGCCGATAGATGGCTAAGAAAATATTATGAAGTGGGGCAGATAAAAAATGATAGATAAAAAGTATGAGAGAGTATTGTTTTCACTTTTTATGTCTGGCTTTATGTCAGGCTTTATGTCTTTGGTAGTAACTTATATCAATATGGGCATAATAGAGGGTTTTTTTACATCTGGTTAAATGCCTACTGGAGGGCTTTTCTTATAGCTTTTCCAACTATATTTATTATAGTCCCACAAGTTAGAAGGCTTGTTGGGATGCTAGTGAAGTAGCTTAAAACAGCGCTTTTTTTGTAAAAATACTGAAATAGCTAGCATCTCTAAAAAACTTCATATTTTCAAATAAATTTCCTTAGTCCGTAAGTATGAAAAATGTTTTATTGAGAATAAAATTACTTTTTGTCACTTATCTATAGAGACACATCATTTTTATCCTATTAGTCAACAATTAAAGTATTAATCAAAACAAAAGGTGTTATTATATTACATTACATAAGATTAACTCTGTTAGAGTTTTCTTTTGATAATAGCAACTATTAACATTTTTGTTTAACTACCAATTTGGGTCAGGTTACTACAAAATAGCAAAAGGATTTTAAAATGGCAATAAAAGTAGCAATAAATGGAACAGGTCGTATAGGTATAATTGTGGCTAAAATAGTCACTAGCAGAGATGATATAGAACTAGTAGCTATTAACACAACAGCAAAAGCTGATATGCTTGAGTATCTTTTAAAATACGATAGTGTTCATAAAGGTGTAGATGCAAAAGTCATAGATGAAAACACTATAGAGATAAACGGCAAAAGAGTTGCTATGAGTTCTACTCGTAACATCGAAGAGTTAGAGTTTGGTAAGCATGGCGCACGAGTTGTTATAGAGTGTACTGGTGTCTTTTTAACTACAGACAAAGCTAAGGGATATCTAAAAGATGGTGTTGAAAAAGTTGTTATGAGCGCTCCTGCAAAAGATGATACTCCAACTTACGTTTTAAATATCAACACGGATGAGTATAAGGGTGAGGCAATTATCTCAAATGCTAGTTGTACTACAAACTGTTTAGCACCTATTTGTAAAGTTTTAGATGATGAGTTTGGTATAGAAAATGGTCTTATGACAACTATACACGCATATACAAATGACCAAAACATTCTTGATGTAAAACATCCTAAAGATATGCGTCGCGCTCGTGCTGCTGCTGTAAATATGATACCAACAACAACAGGTGCTGCAAAGGCTATAGCTCTTGTTATGCCAAATCTTAAAGGTAAGCTAAATGGCTATGCTATGCGTGTTCCAACTCCTGATGTTTCAGTAGTTGACTTGACTGTAAACCTTAAAAAAGATGTAACAGTTGAGCAAATCAATGCTGCTTTTGACAAAGCTTCAAAAACAAACTTTGCAGGTCTAATAGAAGTAGATTATGATAAAAGAGTATCTTCTGACTTTATAGGCTCTACATATAGTTCAACTTATATCCCAGATATGACAAGTGTTGTAGATGGCAAAACTGTTAAAGTTTTAGCATGGTATGACAACGAGTGGGGCTACAGTGAGAGACTAGTAGATATGTGTGTATTTATCGGAAATAAATAATGCTTTCATTCTCAAGTCATTTTTCACAAAAGCTGCCTTCTCAGGATAGTGATTTTCTAAATGAGATGCTTGAATCTTTAAAAAGAGAGAGAGATGGGGGCGAGGTGGGTTATTATAACCTACCTCAAAGCTCCAAAAAGACACTACAAGAGTTAAACTCTATGGATTTTGATAGGTTTTCTCAAATTGTGATTATGGGAATAGGGGGTTCTTCACTTGGTATAAAAGCGATAAACTCCATCCTAAAACCAATAACCCCAGATGCGAAGGAGATGATTTTTTTTGAAAATTCTGATCCAATAGCAATCACGGAAAATATCTCAAAAATAGATAAAGACAAAGCTTGCTTTTTTATAATATCAAAGTCAGGCTCTACAATTGAGACAACTTCAATCTTTAAAACGCTAATAAAACATTTCAGCCTTGAGCTTGATAATGCCACAAATATATTTGCAATAACAGATGAGGGTTCTTACCTCTCAAAATTTGCCACATTTCACAATATAAAAGAGTTTCATATTCCACACAATGTTGGTGGACGCTTCTCAGTTTTAAGTGCTGTTGGTGTGGCTCCGCTCTACGCGGCAGGATATGATGTTGTATCCATCTTAGATGGGGCGGCAGTCTTTGTGGATAGTTTTTTTAGTGGGAATGAGAAACATTTACTAGAAAAAGCAAACTATATATATCTAAATTCAAAAAAAGAAAATATAAATGTGATTTTCTCATATGCAGACAGATTGGAACATTTTACAAAATGGTATGTCCAACTTTGGGGTGAGTCTTTAGGTAAGTTAGATAGAGATGGTAATAGTGTTGGACTAACTCCAATATCACTTACTGGTGCGGTTGATCAGCACTCTTTTTTACAGCTAATAATCCAAGGACCAAAAGATAAAAGTGTAACTTTTATAAATATAAGTGACTTTAAAAATTCTTTAGAGATACCAGATATTACACTTCACGCTATAGAGCAGACGGATTTTATTAACAAACAAAGTTTCAATAAGTTAATAAATGAGCAATGCAAAGCTACGATGCAGAGTGTGATAGAGTCAGGCATTAGTTCAGACCTTATAACATTAGATGAAATAAGTGAGGAAAATATAGGTGCTATGATAATGTACTATGAGCTATTAACCTCATTAGTTGGTCATGCACTAAATATTAATACTTATAACCAACCAGGTGTAGAACTTGGTAAAGAGATACTATATAAAAATCTAGGGAGTAATTAACTATGAAATTACAAAACTATCACATCAAAGAAAAATACACAACTTCTGTAGCCTACTTCTCTATGGAGTTTGCTATAGATCAGGCACTAAAGATATATTCAGGTGGCTTGGGCTTTTTAGCAGGTTCACATATGCGTTCTGTTTTTGATTTAAAACAAAATGTTGTTGGTGTTGGAATACTATGGAGTTATGGTTATTACGACCAAGAACGTAATGAAGATCGTACACTAAACCCAAAATATACTAGGAAGTTTTATTACTTTTTAGAAGAGTTACCTGTAAAAGTATCTGTAAACATAAACAATAAAGATGTGGTTATTAAAGCCTTTTTGCTTCGTCCTGATATTTTTGGAACAGCTCCTATGATTTTGCTCTCAACTGATACAGATGAGAATGATTTTTTATCAAGAACCATTACGCACAAGCTTTATGATGGAAATGAAAAAACACGTATAGCTCAAGAGATAGTTTTGGGTGTAGGTGGTGTGAGAGTCTTAGAAGCTATGAAGCAAAATATAGAGATTTATCATATGAATGAGGGGCACTCTCTTCCATTGGTTTACGAACTATATCAACGTTTTAATGATATGGAAAAACTAAAAGAGCATGTTGTGTTTACTACACACACTCCAGAAGCTGCAGGAAATGAAATTCATAATATTCACCTATTGCACGAGATGGGATTTTTTGCTGGGCTTGATCTTAAAACTGTAAGAGAGATATCTGGCTATGAGTATGATGACAACTTTAGCTTAACAGTTGGAGCGCTAAGAAGTGCTAAAAGAGCAAATGCAGTTTCTAAAATACACGGAATTGTTTCAAATGAGATGTGGAAATATACAGAAGGAAAATGTGAAATCATCTCTATAACAAACTCTCAAGATAAAAAATTCTGGACAGATAAGATTCTTGTACGCTCACTAGATGAGCATGAAGATTATCAGCTTGATGCAAGAAAAAAACATCTTAAAAAAATCCTTTTTGATGAGGTAGCAGACCAAACTGGAAAAATGTTTGATCCAGAGGTATTAACTATAGTATGGGCTAGAAGATTTGCAGAGTATAAGCGTCCTGGACTTTTAAAATATGACTTTGATAGATTTGTAAAGCTTATAACAAATGAGGAGAGACCTGTTCAAATAATCTGGGCAGGAAAGCCATATCCGACAGACTTTGGTGCTGTAAATATTTTTAATGAGCTGATAAAAATCAGTCACAAATACAAAAATATTGCTGTTTTAGTTGGCTATGAACTCTCTTTGTCAAGACTTATGAAGCAGGGGAGTGATGTTTGGTTAAATACTCCTAGAATCACAAGAGAAGCTAGTGGTACAAGTGGTATGTCTGCGACAATGAACGCTTCTATACACTTTTCTATAAATGATGGTTGGCATCCTGAATTTGCAAGAGATGGTAGGAATGCATTTACGATACCTGAAGTGGACTATAGGCTAAGTACAGAAGAACAAGATAGGTTGGATAACAAAAATATGATGGATATTTTAGAAAACACTATTATCCCAACATATTATGACAAGCCAAAAAGATGGGTAGAGATTATGAAAAATGCGATGGGTGAAATAGAACAAGACTTCCACTCTGGAAGAATGGCAGATGAGTACTATGTAAAATTGTTTGACTATAAACAGGAAAAATAGATGACTTCTAATATAAGATATATGAGCGATGTTAAAGGCTTAAAGGATATAGATGTAGATGGCAAAAGAGTCTTAATAAGAGTAGATTTTAATGTACCTGTTGACTCACACAACAATATCTCAGACGATAGACGAATTCGCTTAGCACTACCAACTATAAACTACTGTATAGATCATAATGCTAGCTCCATTGTCTTAGTGACACATTTTGGTCGCCCAAAGGGCACATTTCATGAAAAATACAGTCTTATTAATATAAGAAAAAGATTAGAAAGGCTGTTAGAAAGAAAAGTTGAATTTATAGAAGATTTAGAAAAAGCAAGGGATGAAATATCTACATCTTCATCTCAAAATATTTTTTTACTTGAAAATATAAGATTTCATGAGGGCGAAAAACAAAATGATAAAGAGTTGTCAAAAAAATTGGCTTCACTTTGTGATGTATATGTAAATGATGCTTTTGGGACATCTCATCGTGAACACGCTTCAACTTATGGTATTACAGAGTTTGTAGATACAAAAGTAGCTGGTTTTTTGATGATGAGAGAGATAGAAGCTTTTTCTAAAGCACTTGAAGATCCTGTTCGCCCAATCGCACTAGTAATAGGCGGTGCGAAAATATCATCTAAGATAACCTTACTTGAGACAGTTTTGCAAAAAGTTGACAAGCTTATAATTGGTGGAGCTATGAGCAATACCTTTTTAAAAGCGCTGGGCTACGATATGAAAAATTCTTTATATGAAGAAGATTTTGTAAAAACTGCAGCAGATGTTTTACAAGAGGCAAAAAAGGCTGGCGTAAAAGTTTATCTGCCAGTAGACCTTGTAACAACAGACTCTATTGAAAAACCAATAGATGTAAAAATTGTACCAGCACAAGATATTTTGGAGGGCTATATGGCTGTAGATATAGGTCCAGCGACTCTAAAACTCTTTAGTCAAGCAGTTGAGCTTTCAAATACTATCATCTGGAATGGACCGATGGGAATTTATGAAATCGATAAATTTTCCAAGGGAACATTTAAACTAGCTAGTGCAATTGCTGATTGTTATGCTTATACTATTGTGGGCGGTGGTGATACAGCAGATGCAGTAGATAAGTGCAAAGAAGCTGATAATTTTAGCTTTATTTCTACTGGTGGTGGAGCTTCTTTGGAGCTATTAGAGGGTAAAATACTACCAGGTTTTAAAAATCTTGATAGAGTAGATCAATAAGAAATAGTAATTTTACTATATCTAAAAAGTATTACTTAAAGTATATATGATAAAATAATATTATATGGTTTTTTAAGATTAAATTTATGTAGGAGGAAGCTATGCTAAAGATTACTAAAAAAGGTGATAAGGCATGGGTTACATTTTCATTTGTGCCAGAGTCGGAATGCGAAGTTTTTTTGTGTGGAGAATGGAGTGAGTGGCAAGATGAAAAGATGAAAGTAAAAAAGAATGGCGAGCATTATTTAACTAAGGTCCTAAAGTGTGATGCATCTTATGAGTTTGGTTATAAGGTTAACAATATCTGGATTTTTGAACCTGAAGTGGAAACTGTAGAGTCACCATTTGGATCAAAAAACTCACTTTTAAAATTATAAAATAAATAAACATTAGGAGCTTAAGTATGAAAGCAGTAGTAATGGCAGGTGGATTTGGCACTAGAATCCAACCGTTAACACACTCAAGACCAAAACCAATGTTACCAATAATGAATAGACCTATGATGGAGCATACGATGATGATGCTCAAAGATTTGGGTATCAAAGAGTTTATAGTTCTTCTCTATTTTAAACCAGAAATCATTCAAGATTATTTTAAAGATGGTAGCGATTTTGGGATTAAGATAACTTATGTAGTTCCTGATGGTGATTATGGTACTGCTGGAGCTGTAAAATTAGCGCAAGAGTATATAGGTAGTGATAATTTTATAATTATTAGCGGTGATTTAGTTACAGATTTTGATTTTAAAAAGCTCTTTGATTTTCATAAAAAGAAAAAATCTAAACTCTCTATAGGTTTAACATCAGTTGAAAATCCTCTACAGTTTGGTGTAGTTATTGCAAATAAAGATAGTGTAATTGAGAAATTTTTAGAAAAACCAAGCTGGGGAGAAGTCTTTAGCGACACAATAAATACAGGCATCTATATTATAGAACCTGAAATATTAGAATATATTCCACAAAATGAAAACTTTGACTTTGCAAAAGATCTGTTTCCTCTACTTATGAAAAAAAATATAGATTTGATGGCTTGTAATTTAGAAGGTTATTGGAGAGATGTTGGAAACCCTGAGAGTTATAGAGAAGTCTATGAGGATATATTAAACCATAAGGTAAATTTTGGCATCCATGGAAAAAGACAAGAGTACTATGATGGAGCCTTATATAGTGATGATATATATGAACTTGATAAATCTGTTGAAATCACAGGAACAGTTCTTTTAGGTAAAAATGTAAAAATAGGCAAAAATGTAAAATTAAATAATGTAATTATTGGTGATAATGTAGTAATTAAATCAGCTTGTAAAATCAGAAATAGTGTATTTTGGGAAAATATTAGTGTTGGAAGAGGTGCAAAGTTAGATAATTGTATTATCTGTAATAACAACGAGATAGGCATAAATGTAACGGCAAAAGCTGGCTTGATATTGTCTGAGGGTTGTGAGGTTGGAGAGCTAACAACATTTCAGCAAGATGTTGTGATTTGGCCTGACAAAAAAATAGAACCAGCTTCAATAGTTAGCAATAGTCTTGTTTTAGGTAGTAAATACAAAAATTCGATATTTGAAGATGGAAGTGTATCTGGTAAGAGTAATGTAGAACTCTCATGTGAAATGGTTACAAAATTAGCTGAAGCCTTTGCTTCGCAATATCCAATAGGTTCTAATATCATAGTAGGTAGAGACCATGATAAAAGCTCTCGTATGCTTAAGCGAGCATTTTTAGGAGGATTATTGGCTTCTGGTGTAAATGTTATCGATATAAAAGGTTCTCCACAACCTGTAATTAGACATGAAATCGTCAATAATGACTCTATAGTTGGTGGGGCCAATTTTAAAAGATGTACTATCGATACGCTTGGTTCTGAAATCACTCTCTTTAATGAA
>JAVEST010000051.1:0-12220 GCA_034006465.1 Sulfurimonas sp.
ACTTGAACTACATTTAGAGGGTTTATTGCAACACCATGTTTTCTAAGCTCAAAGTGCAGATGAGGACCAGTTGAGCGGCCAGTGGTTCCAACATAGCCGATAGTGTGCCCTTTTTTTACATACTTTCCTCTATGGATACCATTTCGAAATGACTTCATATGAGCATATCTAGTCTCATAACCATCGCTGTGGCGTATCTTTATCAGGTTGCCATAACCCCCAAGTCTACCTGCATGGGTTACAGTTCCACTTCCAGCTGCTACTATTGGTGTGCCTCTTCTTGCTGCATAGTCTATGCCTAAATGAGCTCTCCATTTTTTTAAAATAGGGTGAAATCTTCTTTTTGTAAAGTAAGAAGAGATTCTAGTAGCTTGGACTGGGCGAGCTAGTAAAAAGCCCTCAACTTCATGTCCTTTTGCATCATAATATCTCTCATCATCATTAAGATAGATAAAATTCTTTTTCTTTTTCATCTCTATCATGGCTGCTTTTAAGCTTGGCATAGAAAAAGGGCGACCTAGACGGTATTTTTGATCATATATCATAACCAAAGTGTCGCCTTTTCTTAGATCTCTTTTAAAATTTAGTGAGTTTTTAAAGTTCGAGACAAAGATTTGCGCTAGTTTGTTTGAACCAGTCTCTTTTATGATATCGTAATGCGGAGAGTTGTTTATAGCTAGCGTAAAAGCTTCAGTTTTCGTCTCACTTATGATGGGAATAGCTTCAAAACTATACTCATCATTATGTTTATATATGTGAACTTGAAGCTCATCATTTAGAGGAAGCAGTGCTTGTTCGATCACTCCATTGTCATCTCGGAGTATTTGGCAATGAACACCTGCTCTCATCTCTTCTGTTAGTTGTTGGTCATCTTTGTCAAGCTCATAGTAGAGTTTATAAGTTGGAAGGTTGTGTTTTTCTAAAAAAATCAAGTAAGTTTCGTCTTTGACCCATCTAAAGCGCTCCACTTGAGCACTAAAAAGTGTTGTTGTTAGTAATAAAAGTAAAAAAAATCGTATCATAAAGTTATTGCCTATAAAAAAATATTTTGTAACCTTATCAAAAATTGGCTTAGTTAAGATATAATCACTCCACTATTATTTGAAAAAAAGAGAGTTTATGAAGTATATATTTTTAGTCATGTTTTTAGTTTTACAAATTTCTGCAGGGGTTGTTAAGTCACCTATTATAAGTGTTGATGAAAAAAACTCACAAGCAACAATAGAGATAGATAAGATAGATGTAGGCATAAGTGGATTTATATTCCACAAACTAGGCGATAAGCAAGGAGTGATACTTAAAAACATTGTTGTTAGCTCTTATGATAAAGATTCTAAAATTGCAATCCTAGATATGTCGCCATTTGATGCTCTAAGAAACAACGCGCTTCCAGATGGGAAGTGGAGTGTTAGTGTTGGCGATGAAGCCATTTTAGCTTTTGGTTACACAAGAGGACTCCTAATCGCACCAAATGAAGATATATATCATAGAATCACTAGAAGTGTAAAAGACCTGCAGTGGGTACATCCAGACCTTTTTGCAACAACTCTATCTTTTATTGGGCATCCAACACCACTAAGAGATGACTTTAGAAAGTTTTCTATAGCAACTTCTGTAGGACTTGTCTTTATATTTTTGGATGAGAAACTCTTTACTGTAGATGCAAGGAGTTTTAAAATACTTAATATTACAGATGCCGCTTTGAAACAAGAGGAGACAAATCTTCCTTTTTACACGAGAGTTGAGGAGATAGATGCAGCTTGGTGGGGAGAGGGAAGCAGTGAGTTAAAAGTTTACGAGCCTCACTACTATGAACTTTTAAGCAAGGCAAATCCAGACAGTAAAGAGCTTAGTAGTTTGATAAAAAACTATAAGGCAAAAGGTTTAAAATGATTGATAAAAAACACTTAGAATATCTAACAAATATAGTCACGCAGGAAAATATCTATAGCGACAAGGCGCATCTTATAGCCTACTCATACGATGCTACAAGAGAGCATTTTGAGCCTGATGCTGTTATCTTCCCACGAAATGAAGATGATATTAGTCGTATCTTAAAGTATTGTAATGAACACAGAATCATCATAGTCCCTCGTGGAGCTGGAAGTGGCTTTACAGGTGGAGCGCTTCCTAGTAGCGGTGGCATCGTGCTGGCTATGGAAAAACATATGAACAAAATCTTAGAGATAGATATGAAAAATATGGTAGCTATCGTTCAGCCTGGTGTTATAAATATGGACTTACAAAGAGCTGTAGAAGAAGTAGGGCTATTTTATCCGCCAGATCCAGCAAGCCAAGAGTACTCTAGTATCGGTGGAAATGTTAGTGAAAATGCTGGAGGCATGAGGGCTGCAAAGTATGGCATCACAAAAGATTATGTGATGGCTACTCGTGCGGTTTTACCAAATGGCGACATCATAAAAGCTGGAAAGAGAACCATCAAAGATGTAGCAGGCTACAACATAAGTGGCATCTTAATAGCTTCAGAGGGAACTTTAGCAGTTCTTAGCGAGATAACTCTAAGACTCATTCCAAAACCAAAGCTGACAAAGACTGCTATGGGGATATTTCCAACAGTAAAAGATGCAATGGAAGCGGTTTATAAAACTATGGCGAGCGGGATTACTCCCGTGGCTATGGAGTTTTTAGACAACTTAACCATAAGAGCCGTTGAGCAGACTTACAAAAAAGGACTTCCAGTTGATGCTGGAGCTTTGCTAGTTACTGATGTTGATGGAAACTTAGAAGAAGACCTAAACTTTCAACTTGCACAAATCGAGAAAGTGTTTCGTGAGAATGGATGCAGTGAATTTAGAGTTGCAAAAGATAAGAAAGAAGCTGCAGACCTCTGGTTTGCAAGAAGAAATGCTTCTCCATCACTAAGTGTTTATGGAAGTAAAAAACTAAACGAAGATGTAACAGTGCCTCGTTCAGCCTTGCCTGAACTCTTAGAGAGATTTTACGCAATTGCAGATAAATACCAAGTAAATATCCCATGTTTTGGACATACTGGAGATGGAAATGTTCATACAAACGTGATGGTTGATGGAAGTGATCCTAAGCAAGTTGAGATTGCATACAAAGCCATAGAAGAGGTATTTCAAGCTACTATCGATCTAGGTGGAACTCTAAGTGGAGAGCATGGGATTGGACTTGCAAAAGCACCATATATGAATATGGCTTTTACCAAAGAAGAGATGAACCTATTTCAAGCTATAAAAAAGGCATTTGACCCTAATAATATTTTAAACCCTGCTAAGATGGGCTTAAACTAAAAGATATTTGATGTTTGATAGCAAAAAGATAACTCTTAGATATATCTATAAGCATATAAAGTTTTTTATAAGTACCTTTATAGATAAAGAGTTAACTCTTTTTGCTGCATCTCTTAGCTATTACACTATTTTTACCATCATTCCACTTTTGCTCATTATGCTCACACTTCTGACATCGCTGCCGAGTTTTGAGGAGTATTATGAGACTATAAAAGGGTTTATTTTCTCAAACCTTATGCCTGTAAATTCTGAGGCTGTGATGGGCCATATCGATGGTTTTTTACAAAACTCTGCAAAGATGGGGATTATAGGTTTTGTTATGATTTTAGTTGCATCTCTACTTTTTTTCAAAAACTTTGAATACATAGCAAATAAAATCTTTCATGCAGAGCCTAGAACTCTTTGGGAGTCCATCACTACTTACTGGACTATGCTTACTCTCACACCCATAGCCCTTGGTGCATCTTTTTATATCACCGCACAACTAGCCATTATGATAGATTCAAACACCTATACTTCGGGTATAAATATCTTGCCCTTTATTCCCTATATAATCATCTGGGCTCTCTTTTTTCTTATCTTTCAGATAGGTGCAAACACTAAGATAAATCCTAAGGCTTCACTTATTAGCTCTTTTATTATAGCTATGGTTTTTAACATCTCTAAAAATGTCTTTATAGAGTATGTTTTTTATAACAAAGCATATACTACTATGTATGGCTCTTTTGCCATCATGATGTTTCTGTTTTTGTGGATTTATGTCTCATGGATTATCTTTATCTACGGACTTAAACTATGTTATATGATAAACTGCATATACGCAAAAAGAGAAGCTAACAAAGAGAGTAAGCCAAACAAATCTCTTACTATAGATGCCAATAAGCGAGATGAGAGCGTAGAAGACTAACCAAGCAAAACCTATTTCTATGCTTAGCCCATGATCTCCTAGAGAGATTAAACTCTCTAGTACACCATCAAATAAGCCTCCAAAGCCCACAATATGCAGTAAAATACTAAGCGGATAAAAGATAGTAAAGAGCGATGTCCAAACTATAGAGAGTGGATGATAGATGCTAAAGTTTGAAAATATCACTAAAGAGAGAGGTAGCATCGTGAGATAGACAAAGGTAGGTACGAAGAGAAATTGCCAAACTTTGCGTAGATGCTTAAAGTGGATAAGGAACAAAAATATATAAAAAACTCCACTTACCGAGAGCCAAAAGCCAAGCGAGAAAAAGAGTCTAGGAAGTATAGCCATGATAAGCATAACGCTTAGCAAGAGTGTCTGCATGGAGATGATTTTGATGCCCCTATCATAAAGAACAAAGCCAACAACTAACATAACAAAAGCACGAAGTAGTGAAGCTGGAGAGTCTAAAAAGTTTAGATATAGTAAAAGCACAAAAGAGACAAAAAGAAAGATATCTGCTTTAGAGTTTCTGTAGGGAAAGTATCTCTCTTGTAAAAAAGCATATATGGGTTTTACAAGAAAAAAGAGTATGGCACTAAGAACTCCTAAGTGAAAACCACTAATGGCTAAGAGATGCGAGATGCCAAGGTTTGAGAAAGCTTGCATAAGTGTATAGTTTAGTGGAGTCGCACTAAAGAGGGCTTGATAGATGTTTGTTATATCTTTGTTTGTGTGTTGTAAATCTACAAAAGAGTTTAGTCTCTGTTTTAGAGTCTCATCTTCATATATGGTTTGGACTCTTGAGTAGGCGTAAAAGGTAGTTAAGTAGTCATAAAAAGAGACCTTTTTTGGATAAATCTCTAGCTTAACTCTTTTGTGTAGTACATCTTCAAAACTCTTTTTAGCACCCGTATAAAAAATGAGCGAGTCATCTGTTTTTAGTTTGAGGACCTGATAGGTTCTAGCGTTTTTTGTTTTTTCGTACTGTTTTAGTACTGTTGCATCTACGACAGCTGAGTCAAAACGGGTAAGCTTTTTATAGTTTTGATACTCTATAAGTAGAGAGTAACTAAGAACAAAGAGAGCCAGAATTAAAAAGGAGATAAACTCTTTGTATTTAAAAAGTTCAACTCTCTCTAGTGCCATCTTAGAGTGTTGGCATCTCTATATTGTCACCAAAATCGATGTTTGCAGACTTGGTATCTATATGCTCATAAGTTGTGATGATGGCTTTTGGCTGTACATCGACAAAGCGAGTGAGCTTTTTTTGAAAAACAAGTTTTACATGCCCAGTTGGTCCATTTCTCTGCTTTCCGATAATGATCTCAGCATCTTCTTCCTCTTTTTCAACATATTGTGAAACAAACTCTTTACCATCAGCCTTTGCAGCTTTTTCTCTCTCTTTTTCTTCTTTATAGAGATATACATCATCACGGTAAACAAACAAAATAATGTCAGCATCTTGCTCAATCGAACCAGATTCACGGATATCACTTAACATAGGTCTCTTGTCATTTCTAGCTTCAAGTCCACGGTTTAGTTGCGAGAGAGCGACTACTGGCATATTCAACTCACGAGCTAGCATCTTAAGCCCACGAGAGATTTCAGAGACTTGCAGGTGTCTATCTTGATTGCCCACTCCTTGCATGATTTGAAGGTAGTCGATAACTGCAATCTCTATCTCAGGGTGTTGGTTTTTAAGCTTTCTAAGTTTTGAGCGAAGTTGATTTATGTTGATGCTACCTTGATCATCCACAAAGAGTTTAGCGGAGTTCATCTTCTCAATAGCGCTCATCAAAGATTTGTTTTGATCAGGAGTCATATCCCCAACGCGAAGCTTTTGAAGAGGTATAGAGGTTTGAATACTAAGAAGCCTAAGCATCAACTGCTCAGCTGGCATCTCTAGGGAGAAAAAGGCCACGCCTTTACCCTTTGTGATAAGCGAGTTTACTGTGTTTAGTATAAAAGAAGTTTTCCCCATTGCAGGCCTAGCTGCGATGATTACTAAGTCGCCTTTTCCAAAACCTGTAGTCATCTTGTTTAGTTCATGAAAACCAGTATCAACTCCAACGAGCACAGTGTCACCGCGAGCTTTCATCTCGTTGATATACTCCATCGTGTCATGTGTCATCTGTGGAGAGTCTTTAAAGTCACTCGTTTGGTTGTCTTGAGTTATCTCGTAAAGTTTTCTCTCTACAATGTCTATAACTTCAGCAGATGGAAGCTCCTCTTCTACTGTGACTCTTTTTATCTCAGTAGTTAAGGTTAAGAGATGGCGTTTTAGAGATTTATCTTTTATCTCATCTACATATGCTTTTGTGTTTGAGATGGGATTTGCAGATAAAATCTCAAGCATAACTTGCTCATCAAACTTTTTGATTTTAATGAGCTCTTTTTTGATAAACTCTTCATCTATAGGTTGATCTTTTTGAAGCAAGTTTAACATTGATGAAAAGATATCTTGATGAGCTGGAAGGTAGAAGTCATCCTTTTTAAGAGCTGTACTTAGATCATCAAACTGCTGTGGCTCAAAAACAATAGAGCTTAAGATACTTCTCTCAAAGGCTAGGTTGTATAGGTTGTCTTGCACTCTTTAGCCTTTGTTAGTAAATCTGGACAAATCTAGATTTGCTTCATCTGCTAAAGTTATACATATGGGTGAGATATTAATCATTCTGATTTTCCGCCATCTTCTCAACTTCGCTAACAAATCTATCTACAAGCTCACTCTCATCTAAGTTTGCAACAACTTCACCCTTTACCATAACTAGGCCTTTGCCTTTTCCATAGGCTATAGCCACATCGGCGTGTGCGGCTTCTCCTATGGCGTTAACCACACAACCCATCACCGATACATTTAGTGCGGCTTTTATATGTGCAGTTCTTTTTTCTATCTCAGAGACTGCTGAGACTAAATCAGCTTCAATACGTCCACAAGTAGGACAAGAGATGATGTTTAGCCCATCTTTTATAGCTCCGCTATCTTTTAAGATAGCTCTTGCTACATTTATCTCCTCTTCTAGCTCGCCTGTGATGGAGACTCGCATAGTATCACCGATGCCATCAAGCAAAAGCGCACCAAGACCGATGGAGCTTTTTACTGTAGCGTGAAAGAGAGTTCCAGCTTCTGTGACACCTAGATGAAAAGGATAATCGTTTTTTGGACGAAGCATTCTATAGGCTTCTACAGTTCTTTGAACATCGCTAGCTTTTAGAGAGACTTTGATATCGCTAAAGCCTAAATCTTCCAAATATTTTATATTATACTCAGCAGATGCCACCATCCCTTTAGCAGTTTGTCCATACTTGTTTAAAAATTCTTTTTCCAATGAGCCTGCATTTACACCGATACGGATTGGGATACCTCTAGCTTTACAAGCTTTTACAACCTCTGCTACTTTTTCTTTTGAGCCAATATTTCCTGGGTTTATGCGGATGCAGTCAACAACTTCAGCGGCAATGAGGGCAAGTTTATAGTTAAAGTGGATATCTGCAACAAGAGGAAGAGTTATCTGCTCTTTGATGGACTTTAGAGCATAGGCATCTTCCATATCTGGAACTGCACAGCGGACAATGTCGCAACCTGCAAAATGCAACCTTTTTATCTGCTCAACTGTTGATGCTACATCCGAAGTTTTAGAAAATGTCATAGACTGAGTAGATATAGGTGCATCTCCACCAACTGCTACATTCCCTACGAAAATCTGTTTAGTTTTTACTCTTTTTATCATAAAATGATTTTAGCCACTTTGGTATAAAAGCATTATAAAAGTAAAGTTCGCTTTACAAGCCTACCGTGCGAGGTTAAAACCTCACTTCCCAAAGAGATGCAAGGTCCTTAGGCTTTAAAACTTGAAAGTTAGGTTTGTATAAACATATCTTCCTGGTTCATTTAAAAGCATAGTGTCTACGCCAGCACTAAGAAGTGTTAGGTCTGTGTAGGTATTACTTTTTGCATAATCTTTATCAAGAAGGTTGTTTACACCTAAAGTAAAGTCAAAATTTTTACTGACAGCGTGCTTTACTTTTAAGTTTAAAACAGCCCAAGCGCTTAGTTTTTGCTCACCATTGTCTCTATCGTAATCACTCCACTTATCAGAAGCTTGTATCTCAATCTTTGCAATGCTATCGCTCATATATTCATAGTTAAGCGCAAGACTTCCTCTAAGAGGTGCCATATCTGCTAGGTTTTTATCACTCTGTCCCACTAGAGCATGATCCTTTTTACCTCTTTTGTATGAAGCTCCAGCATCTAGAGTAATATCATCAGTTGCATAGTAAGATGCACTAAGTTCACCACCATAGACAGTAGCATCTATGTTTTGGAAGTTGTTTGATGGTAGAGCTTTTTGATAGTAAATATAGTCTTTTAGCATTGAGTAGAAGCCTTTGATTTTTAATTTAAAGGCACTATTATCGATCTCATATCCTAAATCAACTTCTGTGTTTGTAGTTTGGTCTAAGTTAGAAGTCCCACTTCCAACTAAGTAGAGCTCTCTAGCATCTGGAACACGAGAAGCCTGACCAACGCCTAGGAAAATCTTATTTTCTTTATTTAGTTTATATGTTGTGAGTAAGTTACTGCTAAGAGCGTGGTAAGTATTTGATCTTAAAGTAAAATCATCAGGCTTTATCTCTGTAGAGTCATATCTTGCACCAATTTCAACGCTAAGGTCACCAAATTCTTTAGAGAGTTTCGCAAATAGTGCACCGTTTTGTGTCTGTGTGTGAGTTAGACTTGTTGAGACCATATCTACAGCGCCAGTTGCTACACTCGTTCTATATTTTTGACCCTCCCATGTTCTTTTGCTTCCATCAAGACCAACCAATAGTTTAAAGGAGTCTATATCAAAGTTATTTTTAAGTTTTAATCCCTGCATTGTTGTTTTAAGGTGATTTGTCATATATTTTGAAGCGCCACTATTTCTATATCTTGTATCCATAGGATGATCAACATCTGAGTAGTAGTACTGCAGGTTTACATTTTTATAAATATCGTTAATATTTTTAATCTCATACTCAGCACTGTAGATATTTGAGATATCATAATCAGCATCCATTGGTGTGCCAGGATATAGAATATCTTGAGAGTCATTTCTTGTGTAGCTTAGACGAAGTTCTTGATCTTGTGTCACATTTACAAAAGCTTTAGTCATGATAGAGTTTTTCTTATAGCCTCTCATATCTTCATATTGGTTTGCATATCTATTTGGCAGTGGAGCTTTTTTTGCAGTTTGTTGTGAGAGAGTATCACCATTGCCATCTTTGTATTGATCACTTGATTCACTACTTCCACTTACCAAAACACGGAGAATATCATTTCCACCACTAAAATTAGCCCCAATTTTTCTGTAGTTCCATGAACCATAGCCTAAGTCTACTTCACCATTGAAATCTTTTTTAGGCTTTTTTGTCTTGATCTTTATACCACCACTTAGTGTTCCAAAGTTCTCAACATCATAAGGCCCCTCTATAACTTCTACAGAGTCTATCTGATTTGTAATTATGTGTGAGATTGGCGGATCCATTCTGTTTGGGCACGCTCCACAAACTTTAGTTCCATCTACTTCTACAGAGATGTTATCTCTTTTTTGACCACGGATAAAGACATCATTTGCGATGCCACTTCGACGAGACATATCTATACTCGGTACACTCTCACTCAGTGCCTCCGCTAAGTCAGCTGAGACTTGAGCATTTTGACTAACCTCAGTGATAAGAGTTGACTCTACACTAATTGGTGCGAGCTGAACCTCGTTTGCGACAAGAGATGCAATAGCTATCAGAGATAGAGGGATGATCTTCTTCATATAATTTTCCTTAATTATTAAAATTAATGAATAATATAAGAATATTGTTAAAAAAGTGTTAATTCATTAACAATTTGTTGTTAAAATTTCGCCATGAGTAAAATTGAAAAAATAAAAAGAGTAGTTTTAATAGCCTTGGGGTTTGCACTTGCGACTTACCTTATCATGAGTGGAATGGCGATGCTAGAGCAAGAAGAGGCAGCATCTTTAGTTGATGCTAACTCCAGCAGCGAAGTTCATCGTAACACAATGAAGTGAGCCGTGTTGCTTTATAAGAGTGCTACAATCAACTCCTACGATCTCTCTATCTTTAAAAGTGCTTCTAAAAATCTCTAATGCATCTGCATCTTGCTTGACTCCATAAGTAGGAACTATAACGGCACCATTTACAAACAAAAAGTTTGCATAAGTGGCTGGAAGTCTCTCATCTTCAAAGATAACTTCATCGCTCATAGGAAGTGCTATAAGTTTAAAATTATGAAGTTTTGCAAAGTTTTTTAACTCATCTTCCATAAGCTTTAACTCACTAAAATGCTCATCATTTTCATCTTTACACTTTACATACATAATGCTATCTCTGCTTATAAAACGAGCTAAAGTGTCTATGTGAGAGTCGGTATCATCGCCTGCTAAGTAGCCGTGATTTAGATATAAAATCTCTGATGCGCCAAAAAAATCTTTTAGTTTTTGTGTGATTTGTTCTTTATTTAAGTGTGGATTACGGTTTTTGTTTAGCATACAAGCTGAGGTTGTAAGGATGATGCCCTCACCGTTACTCTCAACTGCACCGCCCTCAAGAACGAAGTCTATAGTCTCAAGCTCTGCACTATAGATGCTAGAGATGCTTTGGCTCATCAGGTTGTCTTTTTTTGAGTCAAACTTACCACCCCAAGCGTTAAATGTAAAGTCTAGGAGTTTAATCTCTTTAGCATCTAAGATAGCAAGAGCCGAGCAGTCTCTAGCCCAAGTGTCGTTAGCCAAGTACTCAACAAAATATAGATTCTCAAGATTTGAAAAATGACCCTTAACTTCTTCTATATTGTGACACACTATAAGAACGTTTTGATACTCTCTGATAGCGTTTATAATATTTACAAAACATACTTCGGCTTCTTCTAAATAGCTTGACCAGTCGCTGTCTTTATGCGGAAACATTATTTGTGTAAAACTTTGCTCTTCAAACTCTGCTATTAAACTTTTCATAGTGTATAATTCCCTTATGGCTTATATAATTTTAAATAAAAACAATTTTTTTAACAATCTTGACATTATCTCAAAGCAAACCAAAAGCAGAGATAAAATAGCAATAGTTTTAAAAGATAATGCTTATGGACATGGACTTTTGGAGATGGCGGAGATGTCAAAAGAGTATGGTATCAAAAAAGCAGTTGTGCGAAGTTGTGATGATGCAAGAAGTGTAGAAGATTTTTTTGACTATATCTTAGTTTTAGGCGAAATTCCAGAAATTTCAAAACGTGTTAGTGCAAAAGTAAGATACACCATCAACTCCCTCGAAGCGATTGAGAAGTTTCCAAAAAACACTTTAGTTGAGCTAAAAGTAGATAGTGGGATGCATAGAAATGGAGTACTCCCATGTGAGCTTCGTGAAGCTTTCTCTAGGATAACAGAGGCAGGGCTTATCTTAGAGGGAGTCTTTACCCATCACAGAGCTGCCGATGAGCTAACAAGCGAATGGTCTTGGCAAAATGATAACTTTAAAAGAGTAAAAGAAGAAGCAAAAATTTTAGCAGAAGAGTTTGGATTAGCTCCACTTAGATTTCACTCTGCAAACTCAGCATCTCTTTTTAGAAGCGAGAGTTTTGATGAGGATATGGCAAGAGTAGGTATCGCATCTTATGGCTGTTTAGATGACAATGACGAACTAAAGCCAGTGCTGAGTCTATATGCTAAAAAAATCTCAACAAGAGAGCTTAAAAGGTCTCAAAGAGTGGGATATGGCGGAAGATTTATAGCAGAGCAAGATAGCATAGTCTCAAACTATGACTTTGGCTATGGTGATGGCTTTTTAAGATCTATGTCTAACAAGTTTATAGCTCCAAATGGCGAAAAGCAAGTTGGAACTATCTCTATGGATAACAGCTCATTTATGGCAAAAACAGATGAGATTTTAATCTTTGATGATGCTAGAGAGGCTGCAAAACAGGCTCAAACTATAAGTTATGAAATACTAACATCCCTAAAGAGTTATATAAAAAGAGAGATAG
>JAVEST010000052.1:0-12029 GCA_034006465.1 Sulfurimonas sp.
AAGCACAAAATAACGGGATACACGTCATCCCGAACAAACAAGCTGTCCTCCTGAACTTGATTCAGGATCCAACTCAATAATTCTTTAGAGCATTCAATTTTCTAATACGTAAAAAAACTGGAAATCTTGGGTTGCCATTTGATGTAAGTCCATAATATTTAAAAGTAATTATAGCACCTATTTGTGGTGGTTCTGCTCTTTGTTTATCACTTAACCCACTTCCTATTTTTATCATATTATCATCTTGCATCTTACAAACCAAAGAACCAACCATATCTCTATATTTTCCTCTGCCCTTGGTGTAAGCAACTACCTCACACTCTGCATCATAAAAGCTTTTAATCTTTAGAGCATTATCATTTCTTTGTGTGTAATAATTCAAACTTCCATCACGAACAACTAAACCCTCAGCGCCTTTTTTCTCTAACTCTTTTAAGTACTCTTCTAAGTGCTGATTATCTCTTACTTTTATCTGCTTTATAAGTTTTATATATCTCGTCTCTTTTACAAGGCTTAAGCGTTTTATGAGTCCACCTTTAGCATTTGGAACTTCAAAAATATTGTAAGTCAGCTCACTCCATCTGGCTTTATCATCTTGTGTACTTACAATTGAGTTAATATTTGAAAAGTCCTCTCTTTTGCTCCATAACTCACCATCTAACTCATGCGAAGGAAAATCTTTTGTAAAAAAACTAGGCGCATTAAAGTCGTTTCCAGCTCTAGAGATGAGTCTTTTACCATCCCAATAAGCCCTAACGCCATCAAGTTTTTCGCTCATGTACCATGAAGTCACATCTATATCTTTGTTGTAAACATTGAGTAAAAATAGTTCTGGTTTTTTTGCATATAGAGATGGTAAAAATAGACAAAATATTAAAAAAAACTTCATACCAATTCGCTTATCTTTTTTTCATAGATTATAATATCTTGTATTTTATCATGTTTTATAGCTCCCTTTAATAAAAGAGTGTATTTTTTTAAAAGTTCTGATTTTATCATCTCTTTTTTCTCATACATATCACAAGATATTTCTTCTTGATTCAACTCTATTAAAAGACTCTCTAAAGCCAAAACTCTAAATCTATCCATGCCCCAAAACTTTGTACTTAGCTGGTCATCAGCCCCACCATATTTTGTGATAAGCTTCTTATCAACTAAGCCTATCTGATGTTTAAGTAGGACTCTAAGCCATAAGTCATAATCTTCACAAACCTCTAGAGTCTCATCAAAAAGCCCAACTGAGTCAAATATACTTTTGTGCATCAAAGCAGATGATGGAGCTATTATGCAGTGTGAAAGTGAGGAGCTAAATATATCTTTATCTACTTTTGCATATTTTTTTGCAACCTTTACCTCTTTAGCATCTCTAATCCACTTCTCATCTGTATAGCTCATAAGTAGTTTTGGCTTATTTAGATGCAACTCTAAATGCTCTTGAAGCTTATCCCTGTGCCACTCATCATCAGAGTCTAAAAATGCTATCCATTCATATGAAGCTTTTTTGATGCCGCTATTTCTAGCGCTTGAGACTCCTGCATTTTTTTGAAAATAGTACTTTGCATCTGGGAATAATTTTAAGATTTGTGAAGTTTTATCGGTAGAGCCATCATCTATGATAATGACTTCTTTTGGTTTATAGGTTTGAGCATAAACAGATGCTAAGGCGCGTTGAAGAACTTCTTCTCGGTTATAGGTTGGGATTACAACCGAAATATCCATATCCTGCCACCTTCATTTTTTTCTAGCTCTCTAGTTTCTATAGTGTGAAATAACTATATTTTTATTCCAGAAGTGAAACTTCTAGAAACGCCAATCCATGGTGTTCTCCACAATGAGCCCCGCTAAATGGGCGAGGCTAAAGCCTTACTTGTGAGTTATTTCACACTCTATCAAAGTAGAAAAGCAAAAAATCTACCAAGCCTTTATCTCATTGTAGATGCTATCTCTCTCAACGGGTATAAAGCCACTATTTTTTATAAGTGCAACAAACTCATTTAACTCAACTCCGTTTGCGCTCTTAGCTCCTGCTGCGGAGTTTATGGACTCTCTTTCTATTGTCCCATCAAGGTCATTTGCCCCAAACTCTTGAGCGAGCAGTGCTAGGCTCACAGTTGAAGTTACCCAGTAAGCTTTTATATTTGGTACATTATCTAAAACTATGCGACTGATGGCAATAGTTCTTAAAATCTCATCTGCGCTTATATCTTTTTCAACTCTTAAGTAGTTGTTTTCTGTCTGATACACAAGAGGGATAAAAGCGTTAAAACCTTTGCTTTTGTCTTGCAGTTCTCTTATGCGCATCATATGGTCTATGCGGTTAGCCCTACTCTCAACATGACCAAAAAGCATAGTAACATTTGACATTTTGCCTCTTGCGTGCCACTTTTCATGGATATCTAGCCACTGCTGGGAGGTCACTTTTCCCTTACAGATATAGTCACGAACCTCTTCATCAAAGATTTCAGCTCCACCACCTGGCATAGAGTCAACACCATTTGCAACCATCAGATCAAGTATCTCATCATAGCTCTTGTTATACTCTCGTGCTAAAAAGTCAACCTCTGCCGCTGTTAGTGCTTTTACATGCATCTTTGGATATGCCTCTTTTATCTTCTTAAAGATGCCAAGATACCACTCTAGCCCAGTCTCTGGGTTATGTGCAGAGACTATATGAACCTCTTTTATCCCACGACTCTCTACATCTTTTACGATGTTCATTATCTCATCGTGAGTCATTGTGTAAGGGTTTGGATTTTTTCTGTTTGCTGAGTATGCACAAAACTTACAAATATCTGCACAGATATTTGTTGGATTTATATGTCGGTTAATATTGAAGTATGTTTTTTTACCATAAAGTGCTACTCTTTTTGCATCAGCTAGTTTTGCTAACTCAAAAAAATCCATCTCATAAAGGCTAAGTGCCTCATCAAACGAGACTCTCTCTCCTCGCTCTATCTTCTCTTTTAAGTTCATTTTTTATCCTAAAATTTTTACTTTTGGTTGGTGAGCCATCGCACAGATTAACTCTGCAGCATCTGGGTTTAGAGTCTCTAATCTTAATATATTTGTAGTAATCTCAGACTCACAAAAGTCAAGTTTTTCATCTTTAGATGCAAGAAGTATAACGCTAGCATCTATACCGTACTTTAAAAATTCACAGCTCTGTTTTACTAACTCTTCTTCATCTTTATGAGCTATGACAATATCCACTCCGCCAAAGTTTTTTATAGTAAATTCTAGCGCTTTTTGCACCTCATCACTTAGCTTTGTATCACATTTTAAGTTTATAAAGTCAGCCTTTTGTAAATCTTCAACACTCCCAAGAACGACTACAGATGCACCCTTTTTACGAAGCATCTCAGCGCTCGCAAATGAGGCTTCACTCTGTCCGCTTACAAGTGCAACCTTACCCTCAAACTCTGGTGTAGATGAAGATTTTTTCAGTTTTGCTTGTTCTAGTTCCCAATACTCAACTTCAAAAATTTCAGATGCACTAAGAGCCTTGTATCCGCCTAATTTTTCGGCTTTTAGTATAGCTTCAAATGTGTGTTCATTTATATCTTGGATGATTTTTGCTTCTTTTATGCTTTTGCCAAAAGAGAGACTTCCTCTGTTTTTAAGTATGGCAAAGTTTGGAGCTGGATTTAACATAGTCTCATCTTTTTTATTGGTATAAAAATACTCTTCATACTCTTTAACAAAAGATGCCAAATCAGCTCTAAAATCTTCTCCGACAATGGCAGGAATGCGTTTAGTTCTTATCACATGATCAGGTGTTAGTGGTCCTCTTGTAGCGATTTGCTCTACATTCTCTTTTGAGAATTGTTGAGCTAATGCAGAGTCGTTAAACAAAGAGATAGTGGCCTCACCTTTAAGTTTTGAGACCTCTTGTCTTATTTTGACAAGTTCTAAGAGTTCCACCTTAGGAGAGATGGAGCTAATATCCTCGCACATTGACGGGACACATAGTGGAGAATGCCACGGGTTAGCATTCCCAAAAGTCCCGCTTCCGAGGTTTAGCAATTTTTCCTTTAAAAGCGAGGTTTCAACCTCGCTAAGCTCTATAACTGCACCCTTAGATGCGAGGTAGTCCTCAGCCATGCTTACAAATTTTATGGTGTTTTCGTAAGAGACTTTAGCATCATCACTAAAAGTAAAGAGTCCATGATTCATAAGAACCATAGCATCTATCTCGTCCCACTCAAGATTTTTTGTCATCTCATAAACAAGTTTTGCAAGTACAAATCCAGGCATAATATATGGAATGATAAGAACTCTAGAACCGTAAAGCTCTTTTATCCTAGCTTCACCTTCCTCTGTATTTGTAATAGTAACAACTGCATCTGCGTGGGTGTGATCTACAAATTTATAAGGGATAATAGCGTGCAAAATCGCTTCAACTGAGGGGTTTGGAGCGGATGGATTTGTCATGGCGAGTCTTTGGTACTTTACCATATCGCTATCACTAAGAGTACCAAGTTTTGCCATCTCTAAGAGCATCTCCATCTTTACAGGGGCAAAGCCCTCAGCTTCGATGGTTGCTAAGTCCCAACCGCTTCCTTTGACATATAGTATCTCTTCGCTCTTACCAAAAAGATTTGTAGCAGTGGACTTTACAGATGTATTTCCACCGCCATGAAGAACTAAAGAGCTATCTTGCCCTAGCAATCTTGAGGTATAGACTCTTAAGTCTAAGTCAGACTTAAACTCATTTGAATCTTCATATAAACTTTTCAAACTTTTCCTTATACTATCTTTACTTTTTCAACTTCTTAAAAATCTCTAAAGCATCTAACTTTTCCCATGGGTAATCACTCTGGCCAACTTGTCCACGAGCTGCTACATCAGCATAAAGAAAAGTCTCTGCACTTGGGCGATCTAGTCCAAACTTAGCCGTAATCCAGTTTGGAGTTAAAGAGAAGTTTTCGCCTACAAAAGTAGAGAGCTTATCATCATCAAGACCAGCGCAAACAGTTCCATAAGTATCAACTGAAACTGATGTAGGTTTTGCAACGCCAATAGCGTAAGAGAGTTGAACTGAACATTTTTTAGCATATCCAGATGCAACTATGTGTTTAGCTACCCATCTTGCAGCGTAGAGTCCGCTTCTATCTACCTTTGTGTAGTCTTTGCTTGACTGAGCACCACCGCCAATAGGAGCGTAACCGCCGAAGCTATCGACTATAAGTTTTCTACCTGTAAGACCTGAATCATGAAGTGGAGAGTGGCTTACATATCTGCCAGTTGGGTTTAGGTGGATGATGGTTTTTTTAGGATTGTATAGATTTGTAGGAAGTCCAGCATCATCAATGAGCCCTTGAAGTAGCTCTCTTACTTCTTTGATGTCCATATCTTCATTTGATGGAGCTGATACTACTATGGTGTGAATCGAGAGAGGATTACAGTTTTCAAAGTTCTCTTTAGTTCCATAATCAAGTGTCACTTGAGTCTTGATATCAACTCCAAGTTTATGGTTATGTTTTAGTGCATATTGGTAAACTTTGTCACTTAAAACTCTTGCATAAGTGATGGCAGCAGGCATATAGTCAGCTGTCTCATTTGAAGCATATCCAAACATGATGCCTTGATCCCCTGCTCCAGTTTCGCCATCTTCTTGATCAACTCCCTGATTTATATCTGGTGATTGTTGATTTAAAAGCACTTGGACTTTTACATCCTCTGGAAAGAGACACTGCTCTTTTGTAAAAGCACTCTTTCCATCATAACCGATGCCAATAAGTGCATCTTTGACTATTTTTTCATAATCTTTATCGCTAAGCTTTGCTTTTGATGTAACTTCGCCACCGATGATGACATGTTTGCCAGCTACAAAAACCTCTGATGCAACTCTACTTTGTGGATCTTCTATGATAAGTCTATCGACTATACTGTCTGCTATAATATCTGCACATTTGTCTGGATGCCCAGGACTTACTACTTCACTTGTAAATAAATACATTTTTTTCCTTGAATTATTATCAGTTTAGGAGCATTTACGCCTCTAAGCTAGTTCAGAAAACACTTTTAATCTAGGTTATAAACCTGGTGCCTTCCACATTGAAGTCGTGATATTATCATCTACTAACTTTAGTTGCGCTTCATAAGCACTCTCGAACTTTTTCTTAAGTTCTTTATATATTTCATGGTTATTCATATCTGGCTCGTAAGTTTTACCCCAAGTAACAAGCTCACTTGCCGCTTCGCTCAAAGACGCATAAACCCCAGCTCCAACTCCAGCAGCCATAGCCGCACCTAAAGCTGTAGCTTCTGTTACTTTTGGGATCTTAACCTTACATCCTAAGACATCACTAAGTATCTGCGACCACAAAGCTCCCTTACTTGCACCGCCTGCAAAGACTATCTCACTTATCTCAACGCCAGTAAAGTTTTTTATCTTATCAAGATTTATACTTGAGACTATCGCTGCATTTTCTTGCAAACTTCTAAACATAGATGCACGGTTACATATGCCTGCATCTAGACTTAAGTTTAAAAAACTAGGACTTGCATGGTACCACTTACCGTACTTCATAGAGTCTGAAAAGATGGGGATAATGCCGTGTGAGCCAACAGGAACGCGGCTCGCTTTTTCTTCTAAGATAGCATAAGCATCTACGCCTCTCTCCTTTGCTTCTTGTTTTTCTATCTCACAAAAAGCATCTCTAAACCATCGCATAACTAAGCCACTAAAAAAAGTGATGCCCTCAGCTTGAGATTGTTCTGGGATAACATGAGGATTTACTCGTATGCTCATATCTTTTGGAGGTTTTGTTTTACTTGGTATATTTACAACTTGTTGCCAAAAAGAGCCGCCTAGAATTGCAGCATCACCTAGGTTTACAACTCCCAAACCTGCGCTTCCTAACTGAACATCTCCGCCGCCCATCACAACTTTTGTACTTGTTGAGAGAGTTGTCTCTTTTGCAACGCTCTCGCTCACGCTTGATATAACAGTTCCAACTTCCACACAAGGAACAAAGATATCATCTTTTAGTCCAACTTCTTTAGCCATTTCGCTCATCCAGTTGCGAGACTCTAAAGAGAAGATGCCAGTAGTCCCAGCGTTACTAGGGTCTGTAAAGATTTTACCACCTAGCTTTGCTAAAATCCAATCACCAATCATAGAGATTTTGGCTACTCTCTCATAAACCTCAGGTCTATTGTTTTTTAGCCACATAAGTCTTGGCAAGGCTCCTAGAGCAAAAGTCTGACCTGAGAGCGCATAAAATCTCTCCTCGATGCCATCATAACTCTCTTTTAGCTCTTTTACCTCTTTTGAAGCCCTAGCATCTACATTTGCAACCGCCCAAAGCTCACGGTCATTTTCATCATAAAGCACGATAGCCTCACGCATACTAGTAGCACTCACAGCTAAAATATCTTCGCCACTTATCTCTGCATCTGAGATGGCTTTTTTGATGCAACCAACTGTTAATTTCCAGTTTTTCTTAAAGTCAAAACTCATAGAAGAATCAACCCCATCTTCAGCCAGATGCGTCCACTCCTCTTGAGCCACGCTTATCTGATTGCCCAATACATCAAAGATAACCGCTCTGATGCTCCCAGTCCCAGCATCTATCGCCATTAAGTAGTTCAAAGTTTATCCTAAAATCTCTAGTTCATCACTATATTTATGCTCACAAAAAGGCTCATAACTACTTTTATAAACAGCGTAATGAGCTGATGCCTTATGACCATCGAGTGCTGATTCATCTCTCCACGACTCTACTGCCATAAACTTTCTTTTGTTATCTTCGTACTGAAAAATATCATAAAAAACACAACCATTTTCTCTTTTACTCGGCTCAACCATCGCAGTTAAAAGCTCTTTCATCTTAGCCTCACTACCCTCTTTTGCTATAAAAGTTACTCTCTTTGTAATACTACTCATAATTTTTCTTTCCTTTATTTAATTGCGATTGATTATAGCAAAAGTTCTTAATGATAAAACAAAACGATGTGTGCAATAATGTCGCAAAAATTATGCGTTACTTCAAAATATTTAGAATTTAGTAATTGGTATAAGGTATTAGCCTAGTAAAACAGACTTGTTCGTTTTGCGTGGCAAATAGTAATAGGGAAAAGGTTCCCTTAAATTTATGAAATAAATTAAAGGAAATATATTATATGTGTGGAATTGTTGGCTATATAGGAAAAAGAAATACTAAAGAGATTTTATTAGATGGGTTAAAAGAGTTAGAATATAGAGGTTATGATTCAGCAGGCATTGCAGTGCTACAAAATGGAGAATTCTCAAACTTTAAAGCGGTTGGAAAACTTATAAATTTAGAAGAAAAAACAAAAGATTTCATTACTAAAGGTTTTGCAATTGGCATCGGTCACACTCGCTGGGCAACTCACGGAAAACCAACTGAACTAAACGCTCATCCACACTTAGGCGAGAGTTCTTATGTGGTTCATAATGGCATTATTGAAAATTATGCTGTACTAAAAAAAGAACTACTTGCAGATGGTGTAAAGTTTTTAAGTCAAACAGATACAGAAGTCATAGTGCATCAGTTTGAGAAAAACTTAAAGAGCTCTAAGAGTGCATTTGATGCATTTTCTAAGACTTTAAAAGAGATAGAAGGCGCTTATGCAATTCTTCTTGCAACAAAATCACAACCAGATACTATATTTTTTGCAAAACATGGCTCACCAATGCTTGTTGGTATCAACGATAAGGGTGAAAGGTTTTTTGCATCATCTGACACTCCACTTATCGGCCAAGCTAAAGAGGTAAACTACTTTGAAGATGGGGATTTTGGTTATGTAAATGCTTCTGAGATTGCTATATTTGACAGAGATTTAAACATAGTAAAGCCAAAGTTTCAAAAACTAAAAGAGGATAAACTCTCCGCTCAAAAAGATGGTTTTAGATTTTTTATGGAAAAAGAGATCTATGAGCAAAGTACTGTTATAGCAGATGCTTTGATGGGAAGATTAAGTGATAGTGAGATCATTTTTGATGAGATAGACAAGACTCTTTTTGATGGCATTAATGAGATAAAACTTTGTGCTTGTGGAACTTCTTATCACTCCGCACTCACAGCATCTTACCTCTTTGAGAGATACTCTAAGATTAGAACCTCAGTTGAGATAGCGAGTGAGTTTAGATATAGAAATCCTATCATGAACAAAGATACTCTTTTTGTAGTAATCTCACAAAGCGGAGAGACAGCTGATACACTAGAGACTCTAAAGATGGCTAAAGAGGCGAACCTAAAGACACTTGTAATTTGTAATGTTGACAACTCATCTATGGTAAGACTTGCAGACTCTTGCATCTTAACAAGGGCAGGGATAGAAAAGGGTGTGGCATCTACAAAGGCTTTTGCAACACAAGTTACAATATTTTGGATGTTGAGCCTATATGTTGCAAAACTTCGTAACTCTATGAAAAAAGAGGAGATTGCAAAGCATATCTCACTACTTCGTGAAATTCCTAGCTCTGTAAAAATAGATGATGAGATGCATGAAAAACTGGCTAGACTCTCTAAAAGATATCTTCACGGTCACGGTTTTTTCTTTATAGGAAGAGATGTTTTTTATCCACTTGCACTAGAGGGAGCTTTGAAGTTAAAAGAGATATCTTATCTCCACGCTGAGGGCTATCCAAGTGGAGAGATGAAACATGGCCCAATTGCCCTTGCAGATCCTGAACTCTTTACAATAGCACTGCTCCCTGAGCATATGCTTTACGAGAAATCAAGAAGCAATGTAGAGGAGTTAAGTGCAAGAGATTCTACTATTTGCGCTATTAGTTCACTAGAGTTTGACAAAGCAGATGACTTTATAGAGATAAAAAAGTCTTCTCACTATATGTTAGAGTTTTTTGAGATGATGGTAGTTTTACAACTCCTCGCATTAGAGATTTCTGTAAGGCTTGGAAATGACGTCGATATGCCAAGAAACTTAGCAAAAAGTGTTACAGTTGAATAGCGTTCATAACGCTATCTAACGAACATAAGCTTTAGTTATATCTTTGTGACAATTTCACTTTAGATTTATTTTTTATTGGCTATTATCTAAGATAAATTTTAAAATTAGATATAAGTGATGCTTTCATGAAAACAAAACTAAGACTTCTCCTTATAGTAGCAGGTATGCTACTAGCACTCACTACCGCAACTATCATAAATGTGTCTCTAAACTTTAGAGAGTACAGCATAAAAAGTGCAACAGAAAAAGCAAAGTTAACTGCTACTATAGTAAAAGATGGCCTCACTGCTCACATGGTTAACCATATCATGGATAAAAGAGAATATTTTATGAATCAAATCTCTGCTAATAACAAAGAGGTAAAAGCTCTCTGGTTAGCAAGAAGTCAAAATGTTATTCAACAATATGGTGAAGGCTCAAATGAAGAGACTGTTAGAGATGAGATTGATAGTCAAGTTTTGAAAACTGGTAAGACTATTAAAAAAATCATAGAAAATTCAGAAGAAACTACCCTAAGAGTTACTATTCCTTACAAAGCAACAGTTGATGGCGGAAACACTAACTGTTTAAGTTGTCACGATGTAAAACGAGGCGATACACTTGGAGTAATTAGCATGGAGTTTGATATTAGCGATATGCGGGCAAGTGGAATGATGACTATTTTAAAGATTCTTGGCATCAACCTAATCTTTTTAATCATAGTTCTTTTCTTGCTTAACCGCTATGCCACTCCTTTTATACAACTCTTCTCTACTATGCAAAATGGTATCAAAAAAGCATATAGTGGAGATTTTTCTCATAAGTTTGAGACGACTTTAGGAGGAGATGCTAAGAAGATTACTGAGCAGTTAAACACCCTCTTTGCAAAAATGCAAAAAACCTTTGGAGAGATAAAACTAAATCTCGGCACTTTTATACCTCAAGGAAGTGTCTCCTCTGCTGATCCACTACATGAAGCAAACACCATCATAAACGAGCTTTCTGATGTTTATAAATTTAAAAAAACCATAGAGTTAGATGCGAACAAATCAGAAGTTTATAACAGAATCATAGATATATTCAAATTAAAGTACAACTTAAAAAGTTTTGCATTTTATGAGCTGAACAATATAGCAAATGAGAGAAAGCTCTTCTACGCAACTGATGAAGAGGCCTTAATCTGTCAAGATAAGATAAACAAAAACGCACATCTCTGCCGTGCAAACAGGACTAAGAGCGTAACAGTTTCAACAGAGTTTCCAAATCTTTGTCAAGCTTGTTTGTCTGAAAAACAAAATTATGTTTGTATACCTTTTGTTATCAACAATGATATCTCTTTAACTGTCTCCTTTACCGGGGAAGATGAAACAGAAGTTGAGAGGATAAAGAGCTGTGTAAATAGCATTAAGCACTATTTTGAAGCTGCGAAACCAGTTATAGAGAGTCAGATACTTATGGAGAAATTAACAGACACTTCACTAAGAGATGGTATGACTGGGCTTTATAACAGAAGATTTTTAGAAGAACTTATAGATCAAATTATGCACCAAGCAAATAGATTAAACGAGACTTACTCTGTCATGATGCTAGATGTTGACTTTTTCAAAAAAGTAAATGACACCTATGGGCATGATGTCGGCGATAGAGTAATTGTGGCTATTGGTAAACTACTCCAAGAGAGCATCCGCGAATCAGACCTAGCCATCAGATATGGTGGAGAAGAGTTTGTAGTGATGCTTCATAATGCAAGTATGGAAGGGACGGAGGAGATAGCTAAAAAAATCCACTCTAAATTTGGAGAGTTAGTCTTTGATGTTGGAGTTGGTGAGACTCTAAAGAAGACCCTAAGTATCGGAATATCTATGTTTCCAAAAGATGGAGACACTATCTGGAAATGTATTAAGTTTGCAGATACTGCTCTTTATGTTGCAAAGACAACTGGAAGAAACAAGATAGTTCATTATGATAAGAAAATGGCAGAGAGTCAAGATTTAAGATAGATGTTTCACTCTATCTTACTTTATATTAAACGATCGTAATTACCTCTAACACACCTAACATAGCACTTGCCTGCTCTTGAGTTATTGTAAGTTTTACCACTTTTAAAA
>JAVEST010000053.1:0-11919 GCA_034006465.1 Sulfurimonas sp.
TTCTTTTTCTTCTTTGTTCTTTTTCTTCTTCTTTGGCTTCTCATCGCTTAAGATATCATCACTAAGACCTGAGAGAGTAGTGCCTATCTGATTGACATCTGTAACCCTTTTTAGCTCATTGCCTGCATTTAAAAGCTCTTTTTTATAAGCTAATGCTTCTTCTTTTATATCTGCAACATTCATCTCTTCTTCTAGAGAGTCTTTAACTGTGCCTATAGTCTTTTTTAGACTTCTAAAAAACTTTGCAACCTCTACCATGGCACCAGGAAGTTTATCTGGACCTAGAAACAAAATAGCGATAATAGAAACAATGAGTATCTCTGTAAAACCCATACCAAACATATTAAACCTTCAAAATTATAATTAAGTCCATGAGTTTAGCCAAAGAATGATTAAATTTACTTTCAAGAGTAGAGAAAAAGTACAATCTCATCTGCTAGAAGAAAGTCTAGGTTGTAAAGTTTACCATCTATAAGAGTTAGTTTTTTCTCATCAACTAAGATTTTAGCCCTTTTTGTCTGCGCCTTATCAAGTATCTTTGCATCTACTCCAAGGGATGAACGAAAACCTAAAAAGAGTTGTTCGGTTATTTTGTCCTCTTGAGTGAGTGATTCTGCTCTTATATCAAGTGGGTTTGAGATGTAGTCTTCTAGTATTGTCTGTGGATAAAATCTCTCAAAGTCTAATTTGCCAACTGCACCACTTCCTAAGCCGATGTAGTCTTTATAATCCCAATATCCAAGATTATGAGAGCTTTGATAGACTCCAAAGTTACTTATCTCATACTGTTTAAAACCAAAAGATGCTATCTCTTTAAAGAACCATTTTGTGAGTTTTAAGGACTCTTTTGACATCTCTGGTCTAGATGCAAAGGGAGTACTTTCTTCTATGATAAGCGCGTAAGCACTTAAGTGATTTATTGGCAAAGAAAAGGCAGTTTTTAAGTCTTGCTCTAAAAGCTCCTTAGTGTCACCTAAAGTTGCATAGATGAGATCTAGTGAGATGTTTTGAAAACCAACTTCTTTAGCATCTATAATGGCTCTTTTAGCATCTTCTGAACTATGTGCGCGGTTTAGAAGTTTTAATTTGTCTTTATTAAAGCTTTGCACTCCAAAGCTTATGCGGTTTACTCCAAGCTCAAACATTCCATCAAGCCACTCTTTTGTAGCACTATTTGGATTGGCTTCACTTGTTATTTCTATGTCTTTTTTTAGATATGGTTTTATGACTTTAAAGAGAGGTTTATACATAGATGCAGATATAGTAGAAGGAGTTCCGCCACCTATAAACACAGACTCAATAGACTCTTTTTTTGTAGCAAATCTTTTGAGTTCAAACTCAAGTTGGACTTCAAGAGCTTTCATATAACTTCTCTTTAGATGAAACTTATCTACATAAGAGTTAAAAGCGCAGTAGGAACACTTAGAATCACAAAATGGTATATGAATATAAAGTAACATATCTGTAGTCCTTTTTTAGGGCTAGAAGTATATCTAAAAAGTCAACCCATCAAAATAATTTAGATTGCAAGATATTTTTTAAAAATATAATGTACAATGATGTTAAGTTTAGTTTTAAATAGATGAGCTAATAAGAGAGAAGCCAATGAAAAATCTCACAAAAGATATAAAACTTTTATATGTTGAAGACGAAGATGAACTAAGAGAAGAGACACTTGAAATCCTGGAGTACTATTTTCAAGATATAGTAGTTGCTAAAGATGGAGAAGAAGGGCTTGAACTATATAAAAGAGAGTTTGAATCAAAAGGATGCTTTGATATAGTTATTAGTGATATTGAGATGCCAAAGATGGATGGCATCTTGATGTGCAAAAAAATCAAAGAGATAAACAAAGACCAAATAGTAGTGCTTCTTAGTGCTTATGATACGAAAGAACACTTAAAAGGTGCTATAAACTTAGGAGTAGATAAGTTTATAGTTAAGCCTGTAATTGATGCTTACGATTTTATATCTTCACTTGTCGCACTTTCAGAAAAAGTGCTTCTTAAACTTGAATATAAAAGTAAAGACTTTTTATTAGAGCAACAACATAAGATTATAGAAGAAAATGTTTTTATGACAGTCTCTGATTTAGATGGGAAGATAGTAGAAGTCTCAAAAGCTTATCTTGACTTTACAGGATTTACAAGGGATGAGATCATAGGTAAAAATCACTCTGTATTTAGAGAAAAAAGTAATAAAATAGAGGTTATAAAGGATTTGTGGGAGACAATTTTAGCAGATAAACCGTGGGTAGGCGAGCTGAAAAATAGGAAATTTACTAAAGAAGAATACTGGATAAAAGCAAACATTAGCCCTCTATATAATGTAAACCATGAAAAAATCGGGTATTCTGCAATAGTTCAAGATATAACAAATGCAAAAAGATTAGAAGCGCTATCTATTACAGATACACTAACTGAGATACACAATAGAAAGTATTTTGACTACTCTTTAAATAGAGAGTATAAAGGTGCTTTATGGAGGAGGGAAAAATTCGCTCTTTTGATAGTTGATATTGATAATTTTAATGATTATAATGAACTTTATGGTAACGCAAGTGGCGATAAAGCTATAAGAGCAATAGCTTTAGAGATAAAAAAATATCTCAAACATACTGTAGAGAATGTCTTTAGAATAGGTGGACAAAGATTTGCCATTATTGTTCTAAATAAATCTGATAAGTATATTCAAAAGATAGCTCTAGATTTGATCGAGAGAGTAGAAGCTCTAAAGATAAAACATGAAAAAGGTGTAGCATCTGGGTTTTTAAGTGTCTCCATTGGTGGTATAAATACAGACTGCTCAAAAGAGACTATTTCAAATGAAGATATCTATAATTTAGCGGATAACAATCTCTCTAAAGCAAAGATGAGTGGAAAAAACAAGTTTATTTTTAACGCAAATGATTCTTCTATAGAATCAGTAAAAAATTTAGATATAAGTACAAAATTGCCAAATCGTGAATCTCTTGTTAGAGACTTGTCTCTTTTGCAAGAAGATGCAATGTTAATACTGCTTCATATAAACCAAATAAACTCGATCAAAGATATCTATGGAATGCAAGTAGTCTCAGAGATAACTTCGCAAAAAGCGAAGCAGTTAAATCGGATAATAATAGATAATAGTGCCACTCTATACTGCCTAAACATGCAAGAGTTCGCACTGCTTGTTACCTCAAAAGCTCTGTTTGAGAAGTATATGGAATTAGTAAAGTACTCTATCTTAACAAATAGTGATGAAAACTCTTCTAGCCAAGATAATGGAAACTCTTTGGTTGCAGAGTTTAGTGCTGGCGTATCGTATGGGATGTTAAATATTTTCTCTCAAGCAGATATAGCCCTGCAAGATGCCATAATTTCAAAGAAAAACTTAATTATATATAACAATAATCAAACCAAACTAGAGTCCGAAAAAGCCAGATTAGATAGGCTTAAAATATATAAAAGAGCACTTAATGATGGCAATATTGTGCCTTATTTTCAGCCAATAATCGATGTAAAAGACAACTCTGTTATGAAATATGAAGCCTTAGCTAGGCTTGTAACTGATGATGGAGAGGTAGTATCACCTTGCCATTTTTTAGACTCATCTAAAGAGGATAACACTTTTGAGTTTTTCTCAAGACAGATGATACAAAAGGTATTTAATGTTTATGCTAAAAAAAAGGCCGATATCTCTATAAATCTGGCATATGAAAACATAAACTCTCCAACTATGCGCGACTATATAAAAAACAGATTAGATAAGTATGGAGGAGAGGGCATAACTTTTGAAATATTAGAGTCAGAAGATATCGAAGACTACGCTCTTATCGAGGATTTTATAAAAATGCTCAAAAGCTATAATTGTAAGATTTCCATAGATGATTTTGGCTCTGGATATTCAAACTTTACAAACATTATCAAGCTTGATATTGACTACATAAAACTTGATGGCTCTTTAATAGAGAAGATTAACACTGATAAAAATGTAGAACATATGGTTGTTGCACTTTTAGATTTTGTAAAAAATGCAAAAATTAAAACCATAGCTGAGTTTGTAAGTACAAAAGAGTTAGATGTTAAGGTTAGAGAACTCGGAGTTGACTATATTCAAGGCTATCTCTATGGCGAACCAAATACGGCTGAGAATTATGGACTCCTTTAGAGCCTGCTTTGTTTGTAAAATTATCTTAATTTAATAGCTTATTTTGTATAATCGCGATTATTAAAATTAGGTGTGCTGATGAATAAAAAAAATTTGTATCGTCCTAATGTTGCAATGATTATAGTGTCAAATGATTATCCGCAAAAAAAAGAGATTTTTATAGCACAAAGAAATGATTTGAGTGATGTTTGGCAGTTTCCACAAGGTGGGATAGATGAAGGAGAAGAGGTCCTTGAAGCGCTTTTTCGTGAACTAGAAGAAGAGATAGGCACAAGGGCTGTACAGATTATTGGTGAATATCCTGAGTGGATATCTTATGATTTTCCTCCAAAGATTGCTAGAGAGATGAGCCCTTATAAGGGTCAAAGACAAAAGTACTTTTTAGTAAAGCTTGAAAAAAATGCAAAGATAGATATAAATACTTCTCATCCAGAGTTTAGTGAATATAAATTTGTTGGAGTTGATGATGCACTAAATCTTAGCGCATCTTTTAAACAAGCAGTTTACGAGACGGTTATAAAGCACTTTAGAGATGAAGGTTACCTATAAGTTAAGGACTTAAATGTTAATAGTACAAAAATATGGCGGAACGAGTGTTGGCGATTTAGAGCGCATTCAAAATGTAGCAAATCGTGTAAGCGAGACAAAAAAAGCTGGTAATGATGTAGTGGTTGTAGTCTCAGCCATGAGTGGAGAGACAAACAAGCTCGTAGCTTATGCAGAACACTTCTCAAAAAGTCCATCAAGAGCAGAAATGGATATGTTACTTAGTTCAGGCGAGAGAGTTACGGCTTCGCTTTTAGCTATCGCACTAAATGAGCTGGGTCATGATGCTGTCTCTATGACAGGACGAAGAGCTGGAATCGTTACAGATGCGATCCATACAAAAGCACGCATAGAAGGTATTGATCCAACTACAATGAATAGGTCTTTAAAAGAGGGCAAAATCATAGTTGTAGCTGGTTTTCAAGGGATAACTCCTGATGGTAGAGTAACAACTCTAGGTCGTGGTGGAAGTGACCTCAGTGCTGTGGCAATAGCTGGCGCTTTAGAGGCAGATTTATGTGAGATATATACAGATGTAGATGGCATCTACACAACAGACCCTCGCATAGAGCCAAAAGCAAGAAAGCTTGATATGATCTCTTATGATGAGATGCTAGAACTCGCATCTCTAGGCGCAAAGGTTCTTCAAAACCGCTCTGTAGAGTTGGCAAAAAAACTAAATGTAAACCTAGTAACAAGAACAAGTTTCTCAAATGCAGAGGGAACACTAATAACAAAGGAAGAAAATATCATGGAAAAATTATTGGTAAGTGGAATAGCTTTGGATAAAAATCAAGCTCGCGTCTCTTTGATGGGAGTAAAAGATAGACCTGGCATTGCAGCAGAGATATTTAACGCACTCGCAGCTGATGATGTAAATATAGATATGATAATCCAAAATAAAGCGCATGATGGAAACACAAACATAGACTTTACAGTAGCAAGAGGCGACCTTCAAGATGCAAAAAAAGTAGTCTCAAAGTTTATCCAAAAGGGTGATATCAGAGCTGACTCTTACAATGAAGCGATGTGTAAAGTCTCTATAGTTGGTGTTGGAATGAAGTCTCATACGGGAGTAGCTGCAAAAGCTTTTACTACAATGGCTGAAAATAATATTAACATAAACATGATATCAACTTCAGAGATAAAAGTTTCTATGGTTATAGATGAGAAGTATGCTGAACTTGCAGTTAGAGGACTTCACGAAGCATACGAGTTAGATAAGTAATGAAAAAAAATATTCTCGCCAATGCTTTAGTGATTGAACTATATTTCAGCTTTGCTGAAATGGAGTGAAAAAAGTGTTAGATTTTGCACAATGGAGTCTTGATGCTATACGAGAAGATGGAGCATTTCTTAGCTGGCTAGAAGAGCAGAGATTTGACTGGACAAATCCTCTCTCTTTAGCACTAGAGCAGATTTTAGAGGGTAAAACCATCATCCTAATCACAGATGAGAAGCGAAAATGGTTTGAAAAATACATCCTTAGCTCCATCAATGCTATGAATCTTGATAGACCACTTCTCCCAATAGTTAGCATGGACAGTTTGTATGAACACTATCGCCATGTAAGTGGTGGAGAGATGATAGATGTAGTTGAAGATATGATCTCTCTCTCATATAAAGAGGATTACTTTTTTTGGTATATAGGTAAGGGAGATGATAGACGCTCAGATATTGCAAAAAGAAGAGACAATAGCTACTTCTGGATATTTGATGAAGAGTATCATAATGGTTTTACTCTAAAATCTTATGACCCTATGATAGATATAAAACTTATACAACTCTACAAACTCTTTGATGCTTCACTAAATGCTACGATATTTGGAGAGGTAGATGTTAGCTCATAACATCACAAAGAGCCATATCTTAATCTCAAGCAACATTGAAGCAGAGATAACCAAACTTGAAGCCTCTCTTGCACCAAACAGAGTAGTGGTTTTTCATGAAGAGAAATTTTTACTAGAACATGCAAAAGCCGTTGTAGCTGAATCTTACATAAGTGAGTCTGCAACGAAGTACATTATTTTAGCTGCATCTGAGTTTCACACAGTCTCACAAAACTCTTTACTAAAGGTTCTAGAGGAGCCCCCTAGAAACATTGAGTATATAATCATTTCACCTACAAAATCAAACCTTCTTGCAACAATTCGCTCAAGACTTCCAATAAAAAAAGGCGAAAAAGCTCAACTTGTCCATGGGTGCGAGTTAAATATTGCTAGGCTCGATTATGCTGCAATTTTTGCATTTTTAAAAGCGAATGCTAGAATATCAAGAGTAGATGCTAAGCTTATGGTAGAAGCACTCTACTATAGAGCTACAGTGGTTGATATGCTTATACTCTCAAGAGCGCAGCTAGATAACTTCGACAAAGCCTACAGGCTCTTAGAGTTAAACTCAAGACCACAAAGTGTTTTAGCTCTTATATTAATGGGGTTTATAGATGCAAGTTGAAAAATTATCAAATAGTATAGATGCAAAGAAGTATTTAGAGAGGCTTGGGGTTGATGCAGGTGGATGTAGTGTTCTCTCATCTAAGATGCAGACACATCTTATCTATATAAGAGACTTACATGTGGGTGCTGCAAATATTTTAAAGCAAGATGCACTATCTATAGGAGCTGATTTAGCAGTTCCAAAAGGTACAGTAGTCGCAAAGACTCCAAGGGTAGATTGCCTCCTTATAGCCACTACAAAACACTTAAAAATACTGAGTAAAAAAGAGTTAGCTCAGCCTCTTGGACTTAAAATCTTAGCAAAGCATCTACAAGAAATCTTAAAAGCAAAAAAACCTAAAAGCGTTGATATTATGGGTATTATAAATGCCAATGATGATAGTTTTTTTTCTCACAGTAGATTTGTAGATAGTGATGCTATAAAAAAGATAGAGCAGATGATAGAAGATGGTGCTAACATCATTGATATCGGAGGAGTCTCTTCTGCGCCAAAGACAAAAGCTGTAGATGCAAACGAGGAACTTCAAAGGGTTGAACCTATTTTAAGGACTATAAAAGAGCAAAAGCTCTATGATAGAGCTAGTTTTAGCATCGATAGTTATGAGCCATTAGTGATACAAAAAGCTCTTGAGAGTGGATTTAAAATTGTAAATGACATTACAGGTTTAGCAAATGATGAGGTCTGCCGCCTTGTGGCTAGCTATAAAGCACAAGCCATTATTATGCATATGCAGGGGACTCCAGAAATTATGCAAGAAAATCCAAGATATGAAAATATACTAAGTGATATAAGTGATTTTTTTATAACTAGGATAGAGAAGGCCCAGAGTTTTGGAGTGCAAGATATAGTCTTAGATGTTGGCATAGGCTTTGGCAAAACAGTAGAGCATAACTTAGAGTTAATTAAGCACCTTGAGCATTTTTTAACCTTGCAAAAACCTCTATTAGTTGGGGCTTCAAGAAAATCTATGATAGATAAAAATTCAAGCCCACAAGAGAGACTAGGCGGAACTCTAGCCCTGCATCTTGAAGCTATCAAAAATGGTGCAAGTATGATTAGAGCCCATGATGTAGCCGAGCATGTCCAAGCCTTGAAGATTCAAAAAGCGCTAGATACTATATAAAAAAAGGAAGACAATATGAGATTTCCAGATATTAGTGATATCGCAACTTGTGAAGTTATAACAATAGATATAAAACATACTTTTGAAGAGGCAATTGCTAAGATGCTCTCTAGTGAGCATCGTAATATTATAGTTGTTGATAAAGATAAATATTTTGTAATTGGAATAGTAGATATTATAAACCTTAAAACGAATAAGATAGATGTAAAAACACCACTTAAAGATATACAGCTTACAAAAGTGCCTACTATAAATAAAGACCAAAACATCTTAGAAGCAGTAGATTACTTAAATAACTCTATAGAGTATATCTGTGTTGTAAATGATGATTTAACTCTCTATGGGCTTATAACTCATACAGATATAACAGAAAATATTGACCCTGATACACTGATGGATAACTATCGTATTGAGGATTTTTTAAAGCTCGGAAGAAGGATGAAATGGGTTAATAGAGATGCTAAAATTTTATCTCTGCTTGAAGATATGGTGAGCAATCTTTATGATAATGTAGTAGTTGTAGAAGACTTAAAACCGATTGGCATCTTTACTACTAAAGATATTATGAGACTTGTTAAAAACAGTGTTGATTTAGATGTTGAGATAGAAAAACATATGTCATCACCAGTCCAATCCATAAACAAACACTTTTCTATCAGAGAAGCACTTTCCTTCTTAAAGGAAAGACAGTTTAAGAGGGTTATCGTTGTAGATGATGATGGATCGCTATCGGGAATAATTTCGCAAAAAGAGCTAATTACACTTTCATATTCAAAGTGGAGTTCACTTATGAAAGAGTATCAAGATGAGTTAAGAGAGATAAATAAAAAACTTCAAACTAAAAACATAGAGTATGAAAACTTAGCATCTACAGATGCTCTTACAGGGCTCTATAACCGACATAAATTTACTCAACTCTATCTATCTTCATATGAATCTATGGTTCAAAGACACAATAAGATGTCCGTTATACTTATAGATATAGATCACTTTAAAAAAGTAAATGATGTCTATGGACACAACATCGGGGACAGAGCCCTAGTAGAAGTCTCTAAGATGCTTCTTGGAATGCTAAGAGGTGTGGATATCATTTGTAGATGGGGAGGTGAAGAGTTTATTGTTTTACTTCCAACCGCAGACTTGGCTGATGCAGTCTCAATCGCCCAAAAGCTTCAAAAATATTTAGGTGAAGTAAAAATAGAAAAAGTTGGTAGTGTAACAGCTAGTTTTGGAGTCTCAGAAGTCAGAGAAGGTGAAGAGATGCAAGATGCAATAAACAGAGCCGATAAGGCTCTATATCTTGCAAAGAAAAGTGGAAGAGATTGTGTTAGAAGTGAGATTGATATCTAACTCTCCTCAATAATGGGACTTTAGATATAACTCCACAGCAACAAACTCTTCTACTATGAGTATGATGTAACAGAACAATTTTAATATTAAAGAAAACCTTTTTTATATTGAGATAGAGTTTTACTCTATCTCAGCGTCGATTACATCTTCATCGTCTTTTTTCTTCTTCTTTTGCGCTTCACTATCTGCAGCTTGTTCGCCACCTTGCTCTTTTTTGTACATCTGCTCAGCCATTTTATGACTTGCTTCTGTAAGAGTTTTTACTTTCTCTTCTATTTGAGCTTTAGTTGCAGAGTCATCTTTTAGAACATCTTTAAGGTCAGTTATTGCAGCTTCAATTTTTACTTTTTCATCAGCTTCGATCTTCTCACCCATCTCAGTCATAGACTTCTCAGTTTGAGCAATAAGTGCATCTGCTTGATTTCTTAGATCAACCATAGCTTTTCTCTCACCATCAGCTGCTTTGTTCTCTTCTGCATCTTGAACCATTTTGTTAATCTCTTCTTCACTTAGTCCTGAACTTCCAGAGATTGTGATTGACTGAGATTTTCCTGTACCTTTATCAGTTGAGCTAACTGTTAGGATACCGTTTGCATCTATATCAAATGTAACTTCGATTTGAGGCACACCGCGTGGTGCTGCTGGGATATCGCCTAACTCAAAAAGTCCTAGAGATTTGTTATCTCTTGCAAACTCTCTCTCACCCTGAACTACAGAGATACTAACCGCTGGTTGGTTGTCTTCTGCAGTTGAGAATACTTGAGATTTTTTAACAGGTATAGTTGTACCTTTTTCGATGATTTTAGTAGCAACTCCACCTAAAGTCTCGATTCCAAGTGATAAAGGAGTAACATCTAGTAGAAGAACGTCTTTAACATCTCCACGTAAAACTCCACCTTGAATAGCAGCACCTGCAGCTACAACTTCATCAGGATTAACGCTTTTGTTAAGTGTTTTTCCACCAAAATACTTGCTAACTGCTTCAGCAGCTGCTGGAACACGAGTAGAACCACCAACCATGATAATCTCTTTGATCTCACTGTTTTCTAGTTTTGCCTCTTTCATAGCTACTCTGATGTGGTTGATAGTCTCTTCTATAAGTGAAGATATCATTCCCTCAAATTTAGCACGAGTTAGCTTTATAACTAAGTGTTGTGGTCCTGCATCTGTCATTGTGATAAACGGTAGGTTTATCTCTGTCTCAGTTGAAGAACTTAACTCTTTTTTAGCATTTTCAGCTGCATCTTTTAGACGTTGTAGAGCCATTTTGTCATTTTTAAGGTCTATGCCATGAGTGTTTTTAAACTCACCATTTAAAAAGTCAACGATTTTATTATCAAAGTCATCTCCACCTAAAAACGCATTTCCATCAGTTGAGAGAACCTCAAAAGTACCATCACTAATCTCTAAAACTGTAACGTCAAATGTTCCACCACCAAGGTCATATACTAAAACATTTTCTTCAGCTTTGCTCTCCAATCCGTAAGCTAGTGCAGATGCAGTTGGCTCGTTTATGATACGAAGAACATTAAGCCCTGCGATTGTTCCTGCATCTTTTGTTGCTTTTCTTTGAGCATCGTTAAAGTATGCTGGAACTGTAATAACAGCGTCAGTTACAGTTGAACCGATATAAGCCTCTGCATCTTCTTTTAGTTTTGTTAAAATCTTAGCTGAAATCTCTTGAGGAGTGTAGATTTTTCCAGCCACGTCAACTGCTGCTGAGCCATCTTTATCAACGATATTGTAAGTTACTTTATCGTGTGCCTCTTTAGCATTTTCCTCATTCATCATAAGACCCATAATTCTCTTAATAGAAGAGATAGTCTTCTCTGGGTTTGTGATAGCTTGACGTTTAGCAGGGTCACCTACTAAAACTTCACCTTTATCTGTAAAAGCAACTATAGAAGGAGTTGTGTTTTTACCCTCTTTATTTGGGATGATTTTCGCTTCACCGCCCTCATAAACTGCTACACATGAATTTGTTGTTCCTAAGTCTATACCTATTACTTTACTCATTATATTATTCCTTAATTTGATTTTATTTCATAAAATAAAATGAAGTAAACCTTCATCTTATTAGTACGCCAAAGGAACAAGTCCCTTTGGCTACGCTATCGCTGAGATTCCCTCGGCGGGAAGCCCTCGCAACAAAGTTGCTCTTGTTTTGTTTCATAAAATAAAATGAAGTAAACCTTCATCTTATTAGTACGCCAAAGGAACAAGTCCCTTTGGCTACGCTATCGCTGAGATTCCCTCGGCGGGAAGCCCTCGCAACAAAGTTGCTCTTGTTTTGT
>JAVEST010000144.1:0-4405 GCA_034006465.1 Sulfurimonas sp.
ATCTTAGTTGATGAAAATGAACAAAGAGAAGATTTTATGAGAGTTTGGATTTAGGGGATATTTTGAATATTAATATTTTTTTCGTCCTCATTACTATTGGTCTGTTTATGATTTATATCGGCTTTAAGCCTCAATATGTAACAGAACAAAACTTTGGTGATGTTCCTCTCTTTGAGCTTGACTCTTTTATATTGCATGAGTTAAATCAGGAGAAGCTTATCACAATTATGAAGGGCTCTCAAACTAAAAGATATTCTGATAGATATAGTGTTATAAATATAAGTTATACAGATAATTCTAAGGAACTTCTTGCAAATATTAGAGCTGATAAAGGGCTCTACAGAGATAAAGAAGATGTTGTAGATTTACTTGGAAATGTAATTTACAATAGAGAAGATGGTTTAGTCTTTGAGTCAGAAGAAGCCATATATAATAAAAAAACAGCGATTGCTAAGACTCAAAAAGACTATATTATGTATAGAGATAAAGACAGACTTATAGGCACTTCTTTGGTTTTTGATAATGCAAATGGCAAAATAGATTCTAAAAATGTGGTAGCTAAATATCAAATAAAAGAGAGAGAATTATGAAAACTATAATGATTTTGAGTGTTTTTTTAGCATCTTCTTTAATCTCACAAGAACTAAAGATAAAAGCTGATCAGTTTGATGGTGATGAGAAGAGTGGCATCTCTATCTTTACGGGAAATGTAAATATTGTAAGAAAAAATGATGAGCTAAATGCTTCAAAAGTAACAGTACATACTGATGAGTCTCATCAACCTAAAAAATATATAGCACAGGGTAATGTCTCATTTCATATAGAGACAGTAGAAGGTTCTTTATATGAGGGTGTGGCACAAAAAGTTATATATATGCCAAGTGTGAAAGAGTATCATTTTTTTAAAGATGTACATCTAAAACAGATTGATGAAAAAAAAGAGATTATTGGCGATGAAGTTATACTTAAAACGATAGAGGGTAAAGCTTACGCAAAGGGTGCAAAAAAAGAGCCTGTTATTATGATATTTAAGATTCAAAAAGAAGAAGATAACTCGACTAAAAAAACACAAATAAAGCAAGAGAAATAATATGATAGAAATCATCGATGCAAAGTTTATAACCTCTGCTCCAAATATAGAAGCAGCACCAGTAGTGGAAGAACAAAATGAGGTTGTCTTTATGGCTCGCTCTAATGTTGGAAAAAGTTCACTCCTAAATGCACTTACAAATCATAAAGGACTCGCTAAAGTATCATCAACTCCTGGAAAGACAAGACTTATAAACTACTTTGATGTAACTTTTATTGATAGAGAAACAACAGAAAAAAAAGTAGCTAAGTTTGTCGATTTACCTGGTTTTGGCTATGCCAAGGTCTCAAAATCTATGAAACATGAGTGGGAAAAAAACTTAACTGATTATATCTCAAGTCGAGGGCAGATTAAACTTTTTGTGCATCTAGTTGATTGTAGGCATCCAGATTTAGATATAGACAGCTCTGTGAGTGAATTTTTACTTGCAAATATAAAAGAGAATCAAGTTATACTTCAAATTTTTACAAAAGTAGATAAGTTAAATCAAAAAGAGCAAAACGCACTAAAACAAAGATTTCCAAACTCAATGATGGTATCTAGCTCAAAGAAAAAGGGTTTGCAAAAAGTTGTAGCAACTATATATGAAATTTTATATGAAGAAGATAAGGCATGTTAACTTACAGAAAAGCAAGACTTAGTGATATCGCGACTATGCAAAAGTTAGTTCTTCCTGAGATAGAATCAGGAATAATTTTAAATAGAAGTAGTGATGAAGTAGCTACAAATATCCGTTCATATACACTATGTTTTAAAGATGATGAACTCTTAGGTTTTTGTGCCTTGCATATTCATACAGAATATTTAGCAGAGATAAGATCGCTCATCGTAAAAGAGGGTTATAGAGGTCAAAAAATAGGAGAAAACTTAGTTAATACATGCGTAGAAGAGGCTATAAACTTAGGGCTTCAAAAGGTTTTATGCCTAACATATAGACAATCATTTTTTGAAAGATTGGGTTTTGTAGAGATCCCAAAAGAGTCCCTCCCTGAACATAAAATATGGGCTGATTGTATCAAGTGTAAACATTTTCCAGTATGCAACGAAGTATCTCTAATCAAAACTCTTTAGCACCATTTGTCTATGTAGCACTCTTTATCGTTTACGAGAGTCTAAGTAGCATCTATCCTTTTTTGCCTCCGCTCTTTGGGGTTCTTTTTCTACTTTTTGCTGATGCGCTAAAGAAAGAAGACTCACTATATATCTTCTTGTGTGCTTTTTGTTTGATTATATTTGAGTCTCAAATGGGTTATCCACTATTTAGCTCCATCATCTATCTAGGGTTGATTTATAAGTTTGTACTTCCAAAGCTAAAGAAAAATTTTAGTTGTAACTCTTGTATAAAAGCCTCTTTTGTGTTGCTCTCATACCTTGGTTTTTATCTTTTTCTATCCCTTTTATCAAACGTATTTTTACTACCAATGCCACAGCTTAACTACTACATCATATACTATATAGTCATAGAGTTTTTTATAGTGAGCATCTTATGAAGATTAAGCTCATAATCTCTTTTTTTGTAATTGTTTGGTTAACTCTTGTAGTTCGTGTTTTTTTCTTAGCGGTAGAGTCAAACACTTATTATGAAAAACTATCTTATTCAAACACTATTAAAAATGAACAGATAGCGCCAGTAAGAGGCGAAATAGTAGATAGAAACAATAGACCAATAGCTATAAATAAGTTGGGCTTTAAGATTCAACTTCGTCCACATTTAAGACATCAAAGTAATATTGAAGATTTTAATGAAGAGATAGACAATTTAGTAAACCTTATCCCAGTTCTTAAAAAAGATAAGCTCATTAAAAACTATATAAAAAAAGATTCCTACTACAATCATAACTTTATAGATATAGTTCACTTTATATCTTATGAAGACATAATGCCAGTATATTCAACTCTAAGCCTTAGAGAGAACATAAATATAGTCCCAGCCCCAAAGAGATACTATCCTTACGGAGAAATTGGTGCACATGCCATAGGTTATGTCTCTCGTGCAAATAAAAAAGATATAGAAAATGATGAGTTACTTGAACTTATCGGTTATACTGGAAAATCAGGATTAGAGAAGTACTATAATACCTATCTTCAAGGAACACCTGGGCAAAGAGATATAAAGGTAAATGCAAACAATCAAGAGATAGAAGAGCTATCATATGAGAGTCCAGAGGAGGATAGAAAACTAACTCTAAATATAGATATAGAACTTCAAAAATATATATCTTCACTCTTTGAGGGTAAAGCTGGAGCAGTTGTTGTTATGGGCATGGATGGTGCAATACTCTCAGCTAGTAGTTTTCCAGAATATAGTTTAAACACTTTTGTCTCTGGCATCTCATTTGAGATGTGGGATAAGTTCTCTAACAGCCTTGATAAACCATTTACAAATAAACTTGTAAACGGACTTTACCCTCCAGGATCTACCATAAAAATGGGCTTAGCTCTTATCTATATAACAACGGAGCTAGATAAGTATTGGACTGTTGACTGTAGGGCTTCTATGCCACTAGGAAATCGAGTATTTAGATGCTGGAAAAAGAGTGGTCATAGACAAACGGGTCTAATAAAAGCTATTAGAGAGAGTTGTGATGATTATTTTTACAAAGGAAGCTTGCAAGTTGGTATAAAAAAGATGAGTGACGGGCTTATGAGGTATGGACTTGGTAAAAAAACAGGAGTGGACCTGCCAAATGAATTTATAGGGATTGTTCCATCTCGTGAGTGGAAGAAAAATAAATATAACAAACCTTGGTTTATAGGTGAGACTGTAAATACTTCGATAGGTCAGGGCGATTTCTTAACAACTCCTATGCAAATAGCACAGTTTACTGCTCTTATGGCTACTTCAAAACTTCCTACTCCACATTTTGCAAAGTATATAGGAGATGAAGAGTATAAACCTGAAATCGCTGATGTTTTAACCCCTGATGAACTTGATAAACTCCCTCTTATACAAAAGTCTATGTATGAGGTGTGTAACCATCCAAGAGGGACAGCTAAGAACTATCTAAGCTCGAAGGTAACCATAGCTGGTAAGACTGGAACTGCTCAGGTTATTGGAATTTTGCAAGATATCGAGGAGAGAGTTTTAGAGCATGATATGGAGTACTACACTCGTTCCCATGCTTGGTTTACGAGCTATGGACCATACAAAAACCCTCAGTATGTTGTCTTAGCAATGGTTGAACATGGTGGACATGGTGGGGCTGCAGCTGGGGAGATAGTCTCAAAAATCTACAATAAGCTCTTAGAACTTAAGTATATAAAGGAGTAGAAACTCCCTTTTATAGAAGAGAGTTTTCTAAAGAAACTTTGTTG
>JAVEST010000096.1:0-7387 GCA_034006465.1 Sulfurimonas sp.
TTTTCTAAAGAAACTTTGTTGTTAAACAACTGCGTTTTGAATAAAGAGGGCTAGGATGATTAGTAGGATAATTGATCCTGTTTTGTTGTAGAGTTTGTTTGCTAAGATAAATAAAAGTGCAATAGAAGCTGCTATCATTATAAGCATGTCATATTTTGTAACTATGAGGTCTACTGTTAGCGGATTTATCAGTGAAGCTGCACCTAGAACCATAGAGAAGTTTGCAACGTTTGAGCCTATGATATTTCCGATGCTCATCTCTGCGTTTCCTTTTTTTATAGCCACTATTGAGACTACTAGCTCAGGCAAAGAAGTCCCCAAAGAGATTAAAAAGATGCCAATGATCCATTCACTAACGCCAAAAGTTCTAGCTATATCTGTACCACTCTCAACAACAAAGTTCGCTCCCCCTATGGTTAAGGCAAAGCCAACAACAAGGAGTAGTATAGTCTTAGTCCATTTAAATTTCTCTTTTAAAAGGTCTTCATCTACTTCTATATCACCTTTAGAATCGTTAAATAAAAACACTAGGTAAGATACCATCAAAAGAAGGAATAAAACCCCATCGAATCTTCCAATAACTCCATCTTGAACCATTATGAAAAAAAGCACTAAAGGTACTATTATCCAAGCACTATCAAGTGCAAAGAGGTCTCTTTTAGGGTACATCTTTTTACTAATGAAAAAGACTATCCCTAAAATTAGAACAATATTAAATATAACGCTTCCTACAACATTAGCTACTGCCATATCGCTCTTACCCTGTGAAGCAGCTACCATAGATGCCGCCATCTCAGGGAGTGAAGTCCCAAAAGCAACAAGTGTGGCACCAATAACAAAGTGAGATATATTAAAATGAAGTGCAATTCTCTCTGATTCTTTTATAACAAAATCAGCTCCATAAATCAGTGCCGACATTGCAACTATAAAAATTAAAAAATCCATATTTATCCTTGTGTTCTAACTATTAAGCTCTTTGGAAGTCTAAATTTCTCTATCAGTTTAATCTCTTCTTCTCTCATCTCACCGCTATCTACTTCATGGTCATATCCTAAAAGATGTAAGATAGCGTGGATGAAAAGTAGAGCTAGTTCATCATCATTAGAGTGTCCTAACTCTTCTGATATCTCTACTACATGAGGGGCCGAGATAACTATGCTTCCTAATGGACACATGGGCATCTCTTCATATGGAAAACTTAAAACATCAGTTGGAGAATCAACTCCTCTATGTGCTTTATTTATCTCCTGTATCTCTTGTTTATCTGTGATAATAAGTTCTATCTCTTTATCTGTGAGGGCAGAGGCGATGGTGTTTAAGAACTCTTCATTTACATTTAGAGTTGTTCTGTTATCTAGTTCAATCATAGGTGGGATTATATCTAACGCGGCTTATATTTTGTTAAAAACAGGCAAAGATATTTGCCTGTTTTGTAAGTTAACCAGTAATGTTTAAATTTTTACCCATACCAGTTTTTTGAGAAGTCATCTCTTTAGATAACTCACTCGCACTCTCAAGAACTTTCATAACTTGCTGTTCTTGAACCTCTAGTGCTTTTTTCATAGGGTCTTTTCCTTCTACAGGAGCGGTTGCTGTAGATGACATATTTGATGATACATTCATTGTCTCTCCTTTGTTACTTAATATGCTCATTATATACACAAATTCTTTGATTTCATATTAAAATATTTTTTACTTATGTTAAAATCCTTTTTATGAAAACAAAAGACAAAAAAGCGCTCTGCATTATGAGCGGAGGAATGGATTCAACTCTTAGCGCGTATATGATGAGAGATGAGGGCTATGAGATTATTGCTCTACACTTTAACTACTCTCAACTAACTCAAAAAAAAGAGTTAGAGTGTTTTGAAGCGATATGTAATGACTTAGGGGTTTATGAGAAATATAATCTTGATTTGGATTTTTTCTCTAAAATCGGAGCATCTGCTCTTCTTGACAAAGAGATAGAAGTGCCAATTGGTGGACTAGGAGACGAAGTTCCCTCAACTTATGTTCCATTTAGAAACGGTATATTCTTAAGCATAGCATCTGCCATTGCAGAAAAAGAGGGCGCTAGTGTTATGAGCATCGGAGTCGTAGAAGAGGATGGTAGCGGTTATCCTGATTGTACGGACTCCTTTATAAGAAGTATGGAAAAGTCTATAAATCTTGGAACAAAAGATACAACAGAGATAGAGATAAAGATGCCGCTTGTGCATCTATCAAAAGCGCAGATAGTTCAAGCATCGCTAGATCTTAATGTTCCTTTGCATCTAACTTGGAGCTGTTACAAAAATGAGACAAAAGCTTGCGGAGTCTGCGATAGCTGTAGATTAAGGCTTCGTGGTTTTGAGTTAGCTGGGGCGAGGGATCCGATTGCGTACGAGTGAGATAAGCTTTAAAGATTTAAGCATTACTCATGTTTATAAAAAAACTCTTAAAAATAGCTATATAAGTGTTACAAAAGATGCTAAAGTGATTTTAAAAACCTCTAGCACTTCAAAATTTTACATAGAAACTCTGCTTACAAAAAGAGAGAGTTGGATAAGAAAACAGCTTAAAAAGCAAGAAGAAAATCCGCCTATAGAGATAAAACTAGAAGACGAAGTCCTATTTCTCGGAGAACTTTGTAGTGTAGATATAGAAGAAGCTGAGATGCTACGCAACTCACTTTGCAGGTTAAGAAAACCAACAAAAGAAAATATACTCAGATGCTATGATAATTTTTATAAAGAGTATGCAAAAGACTACCTAACTCAAAGGGTTGAGTTTTACTCTAAAGTAATGAATCTAAAATATAAAGAGCTAAAGTTTAAAAAGATGAAAAGCAGATGGGGAAGTTGTAATTCTCTAAAAGTTATAACACTAAATACAAATCTTTTAAAACTTCATAAAGAGCAGATTGACTATGTTGTAGTTCATGAACTTGCCCACTTAGTGCACATGAACCACTCAAAAGCCTTTCACACTCTAGTGGAAGCCTACTTTACCGACTCACTAAGAGTGAGAAAAGATATAAGAGAGAGAAGACTCTACTCGATGGATGCCTCAAAATAGCACTTATGATACTTACTAGATGGTGACCAAAACATCCAGCCACTTGTGTTTGAGTCGTCTGTTGCTCTTATTTGCTCTGTGACTTCATACTTATTGTAAGGTCTTTTTTTGTGAGCATAGTCTTTAAAGTATTGCAACCACGGTCTAATTCGTACTGAGTCTATAGTTTCGTGTATGTTTGTAACACTTCTATGAATAACTTCATAAGGATGTTCTGATGGGTGTTTAAAACCAAAGTTTCCACCAGCAAAACCAGATGGATAGAGCATCGGCGAAATATAGTCACTATGCTTTGCAAGTGAAGTAACAGTTTGACCTATGCCAGTGTCATCATCTACCCAGCAGATATTTCCATAGGTGTCAACAGAGATAAAAACTCCATATTTTCTAAGTCTATTTTGAGCTGAACTTAAAAATGTCTCTATAGCTTTTAGGCGATTTTCTTCAGTGCTCTCTTTTTTTAGCTTAAGATTAGCCTTTGCAGGAAAGCGAATATAATCAAAGTTTATCTCATCAAAACCAACCTTAGCAGCTTCTTCCGCTATAGAGATAGTATAGTCATGGCTTCTCTTGTCAAATGGGTCAACCCACGCCATCTTGTCATGGTTTCTCCAGATAGTTCCATCTTCTCTTTTTATGGCATAATCTTCATTGTTTACCGCCTGGAGTTCATCTTTAAAGACTACAACTCTAGCTATAAGGTAGATGTTTTTTGACTTCATAAGTTTTACAAAATCTTCAATGTTGCCTATGGTTCTATCTTTGCTTGCTCCATAATCATTTGCCTGAGCAAAAGAAGTCCTAAAACTAGTTGAACCATACTCATTTTTCACATCCACAACAAGAGTATTTACCTCTGTTTTATCTATGATTTTTAAGGCTCTTGCGACCGTTTTTGAGTGTATATTTGCACCCCAAAAAGTAAGATAGAGTGCTTTTATTTTTATAGACTCTAGCTCTATAACACTTTGATTTGTATCTTTATTGAAGTTATGGGGTCTATATCCATAAGCTTTAACATGATACTTTTTTTCATCACTTGAGATGGAGAAAAAACCATTTTCATCAGAGTAAGTACTCTTTTTAGAGTCACTGATAATAGCTTTTTGTATAGGTTTTTGTGTAAGTTTATCTATGATAGTCCCATCAAAAGAAGCAAGGAGTAGAGTGTTTAAAAAGCTTGTTAAAAAGAGTAGTTTTCTCAAAGTATGTAGTCCGTGTTTTAAATTTAAAAACAAGAAGCAAATTATGTACCTCTTGCTTTAGAGACGGGATTATACTTCATCTTTCATTTAGAAAATAGCTAAGCCCAGCATCACTCCACTCACGAGAGAGTTTTAGGTGCTTCTCGACTGATGCATAAACTCTTTTAAAGTCCTCACTTTTAGCACTTTGCTCTAAGATCACCTCTTTTAGGGCAATCTTTGCAGCTTTTATAACATCCTCTGGATAGTTATAAATATCTATATTTAACTCTTTTAACTTTGCAAGTGCGTTTATATTTTGCGAGTGAAACTCATAAAGCATACTTGAATTTAGTTCGCTTGCTGCTACTTCTATCATCATCTGATGTTCGTATGAGAGTTTACTCCAAGAGTGTTTGTTAAAGGTAAGTTCTAAGATAGAACCAGGTTCATGCCAACCAGAGTAGTAAAATGGTGCAACTTTATAAAAACCCATCTTGATATCAAGCGCAGGCCCAACCCACTCCGTAGCATCTATAACGCCTCTCTCTAGTGCTGTGTAAATCTCTCCAGCTGGAAGCAGTATAGTGTTTACACCAAGCTTAGTATAGACTTCTCCAGCGAGTCCTGGCATTCTCATCTTTAAGCCTTGCATATCGGCTAGAGAGCTAATGGGCTTTCTAAACCATCCACCCATCTGAACATTGGTATTTCCGCCTAAAAAAGGGTGTAGATTGTACTTCGCATATTGTTCTCTCCAAAGTTCTAAGCCTCCGCCATGATGCATCCAAGAGTTAATCTCCTCAGCACTAAAACCAAAGGGTATACCGCTAAAAAGAGAAAAAGTAGAGTTTTTTCCTTTCCAGTAGTAGGGACCAGAATGATATGCATCTATTTGGCCACTAGAACATGCATCAAAGACTGCTAAGTCAGGAACAAGAGTATTTTTCGGATAGAGCTTAATCTCTAAGGAGTTAGAGCTAATATCTTTTATCCTCTTTGCAAAGCGTTCAACTCCTGTGCCTATGATGGAGTAGTGAGCAGGCCAAGAAGTAGCTAGTTTTATGCTTGTTTTTTTGTTTTTGTTTATATTGAAGTTTTTGACATCATCACTTTTTGCTTTTGGATGTTTACTATGATCTATGGCTTGGCGGTTACTCTCATTACATCCGCTAAGTGCTAGAGATGCTGATGCTAAAGTCAGTCCAGCTATAAAGTCTCTTCTGTTCATAATGCTCTAAACTAGCTTGTTTGGTGTAACTATGACGCCATCGCCATCAGCATAAATGTAGTCTCCATCTTCAAAACCAATCCCACCAAAAGAGAGATGCACGCCTCTCTCGGACTCTGTAACTGGGATATATTTTCTAGGACAAACTCCAAGTGCAAAAAGAGCTACTGGGATATCTTTGATCTGAAGCGTATCACGAATATAGCCATTTACTATGATGCCAGCGTAGTTGTTTTTGTATGCAAACTTCATAAGATTTTCACCCACAACAGCAAAATACTCCTCTCGCACATCAACAACCACAACTTTACCACTTCCATCTTCATCACGAAGCAACTCTATAAGCCCAGCATTGTTTTTATCAAGCTTTATAGTAACAACTTCACCTTGACACCTAGAAGCTCCACCATAGTTTTTAAACTCAGGGTCTAAAACAAAAACCTTATCAATATGCTCATCACAAATATCCGCTGTAAAAAAATCCATTTTTCTTCCTAAAAATCTTTATTGTTTGTATTATAACCTTATTTTTACTTAAGAGGTTGTCAAGCGTTTCTAACATACTTACCAAGTATAACTGAACACTTTGAAAATGAAAAATCACCTAGATCTGTCTATGTTTTTGTACTAATTTTTAGGATTTTTTTCTATAACGGTTGAAAATAGCCAATACATTACCGCTAGGTAAATTTATTGGCTACTCTGTTTTGTTAGCATATTCCCTCTTAATAGTTTTTGTAATAATAACTCTTCTACATTTTGTCTTGAATCAAAAATAGCCATAATATAAACAGTGTCATTTTCAATTTTATACATAATTCTGTAAGGTTGCACAATCAGTTCTCTATAAATAGTTATACCTTCTTTTAGAAGTTCAGGAATTACTCTACCTCTTAAAGGAAAAAAATTGTTAGATTGTGCTTTTTCTTTTATTTGTTCGTAAGCTTTTCTTGCAGCACTTAAACTATCTTTTTTGATATAATCAACAATATTTAAAAGGTCTTCTTTTGCATTTGAAGTCCATTTAACTTTATAAATTTTACTCATTTGCCAAGGAGTTCTTCAACAGAGTTAAAAACATCTTCTTGAGTATGAAGATTTCCACTTCTAATATCTTCTTCTGCAAATGAAAGAAGCTTCATTATAGCAAGAGCATTTTTCATGTCTTGATAACTCTGTGGATCTTGTATGACAGCTTTAGCTTCACCATTTTGTGTGATTATCATAGGTCTATGAGTTTCATTGATATATTTTAGAACATCAGCTGCTCTACTTTTTAGATAGGTAACAGGCTTTATATCATTTACAATTTGCATAAAATCTCCTTCAGTCCTTTTATTGTACCAAATTAAGACTTAATGTGCAAATGTGATGCTAACGGTTGAGTTGAACTGTAAATTTTCGCTAGAAAATTTATTAGTTCCAAGGTTTTGTTGTACTTTTTAGTCTAGTAAGTTCATACTGTTTTGAATACTCTCATCTATAAACTTAAAAAGCTCATCTTTGTCATTAATGGCTTTTAGGTATTCACTTCTATGTTCATTTTCAATAAGTGGTGGAACAATATTATTTTGTATAGCTTGAAAAGCCATAATTAATCTTCCAACTCTTCCATTGCCATCGGCAAATGGATGTACTCTTTCAAATAAAATATGAAACTCTGCAATATCTTCTAAACTCATATTATTGCTATGAAATCTATAAAATAGATTCTCAATATCATTTGAAATTTTATTAGGTGCAGATAGTTTTATATCTACACCTTTTATATATCTTTCATCTAGTCTGTATGCCCCAATAGGTTTGGATACAAACTGTGGAGAAACTTTTAAAGCATCTTCAAACATGATGGCATGTATATCTTTTATAAAGCTACTGTCTATAATATTTTCTTTATTGGTAGCTTCACGAACTA
>JAVEST010000084.1:0-8574 GCA_034006465.1 Sulfurimonas sp.
GAAGATGCGAAAGAACTTCAAGAGGCTATGATGATATCTTATCCTAATTTGCCAGACTCTTATTGGAGAGAGAGCCAGATAAAAACTCTGACAGAGAAGTTTCCTGATGGGCAGATTGTTATCAAAGTTGATGGCGAGATTGCTGCTTGTGCTCTTTGTATTATAATTGAATATGAGAAATTTTCACACCACCATACATACAAAGAGATCACAGGAGACTATACATTTAGCACCCATGATGATGATGGAGATATCTTATATGGCATCGATGTTTTTGTAAAACCAAAATTTAGAGGACTTCGTTTAGGACGACGCTTATATGATTATAGAAAAGAGCTTTGCGAAAAACTAAATCTAAAAGGGATAGCTTTTGGTGGAAGAATTCCAAATTATCACAAATATGCGGATGAAATATCGCCAAAAGAGTATATAGAAAAGGTAAAAAGAAAAGAGATTGAAGATCCTGTACTGAACTTTCAAATCTCTAATGATTTTCATCCATCTAAAATCTTAAAAGGATATCTAAAAGGAGATTTAGATTCTGGCGAATTTGCAGTACTTCTTGAGTGGGATAATATCTACTATGAACGTCCAAATAAGAAGGCTACAACAAAGAAGAAGATAGTTCGTTTAGGTTTGGTGCAGTGGCAAATGAGGCCTTACTCAAACTTGGATGATTTGATGCAACAAGCGGAATATTTTTTAGATACAGTCTCAGGATATCGCTGTGATTTTGCTCTTTTTCCAGAGTTTTTCAACGCTCCGCTGATGGCTGAAAACAACCATATGTCAGAGCCAGATGCCATAAGAGAGTTGGCAAAATATACGCAAACTATAGCTAAAAGGTTTTCTGAACTATCCATCTCTTACAATATCAACATCATAACAGGAAGTATGCCAGAGATGAAAGATGGAGATCTTTACAATGTTGGATATTTGTGTAGACGTGATGGTAGTACAGAGAGATATGAGAAAATCCATGTAACTCCAGACGAGGCAAAAGTTTGGGGTATGCAAGGTGGAGATACTCTAAAAACTTATGATACAGACTGCGGAAAAATCGGGATACTTATCTGCTATGATGCAGAATTCCCAGAACTTAGCCGTCTGCTTGCCCAGGAGGGAATGGATATCCTCTTTGTTCCATTTTTAACAGATACTCAAAACGGATACTCTCGTGTAAGACTCTGTTCACAAGCTCGTGCTATAGAAAATGAGTGCTATGTGGCTCTTGCAGGAAGTGTTGGAAATCTGCCAAATGTGCACAATATGGATATGCAATTTGCCCAATCAGCAGTTTTTACACCATGTGATTTTGCTTTTGCTACTAATGGCATCAAGGCAGAAGCTATAGCAAATAGTGAGATGGTACTTATTGCAGATGTTGATATAGACTTACTTACAGAGCTAAACAAGCTAGGAAGTGTAAGAAACTTGAATGATAGAAGAAAAGATATGTACGAAGTGGTGAAAAAATATTAAACTAAAAGGAAAAATAAATGGAAAATAAAATTGTATTAATAACAGGTGCAAATCGCGGTTTAGGAAGAGCTTTTGTAGAGAAGATTTTGGAGTTAAAGCCGAGTAAGATATATTGCGCGGCTAGGGATATTGATAGCCTAAAGAGCATCAAAGAAATGAGTGATGTTATAGAGACAATAGAGTTAGATATTGCTTCAAAAGAGTCTATAGTTAAGGCGGTAACGAACATTGAAAAGTTAGATGTTCTTATAAATAACGCTGGCGTAAACTCAAATGCAAGGCTCTTTGATGATAGCTTTTTTGATATAGAGGTGAACTTAAAAGGGACTACTAATCTTACACAGGCACTTTTTGAAAAACTAAAAAACTCAAAAGGAACAGTTGTAAATGTCACTTCAGTACTAGCTCTAATAAACTTGCCAATGCTAGGAAATTACTGTATTTCTAAAAGTGCACTGCACTCTTTTACACAAGCCTTAAGGGCAGAGTTTGGACTCTTTGGTGGTGAAGTTTATGAGGTGCTACCTGGTCCGATTGAGACTAGAATGACAGAGGGTTCACCAATGCCAAAAACGAGTCCGCAAGATATAGTAGATGCCACTTTAGAGTCTATGAAAAACGGAGTTTACGAGATATATCCTGATGGATTTGCACAAATGGTAAAAAAAAGACTTCAAGAAGAGCCCCAAAAACTTATAGAAGAGTTTGCCATGAGTCTTCAAGGATAGAAAAAGTTCTTTAAAAAATATCAAGAATTATAACTAAATTTGAACAGCAACATAATTTCAAATTAAGATATTGTAGTATGTCGAAAATAAAATGGAGTTAGAATGAAAAAAATTATAGTAGGTTTAATTGCAACATTTTTGTTTGTTGGATGTAGTTCGAAAGGTTCTACAGAAGTAGTTGAACCAAAATTAGTTATTGGAAAAAGTTTGTCAGACCTAGCGCTTAATGATCAGTTTAAAAAAGAACATAAGCTTGAAGCTACTACAAAAAAAGTGATATTTGCATTTTCAAAAGATATAGCTCACACTTGTAATGACTATTTCGTAGCGCAGTCTCCTACATATTTGAGCCAAAATAACACACAGTTTGTAGCAGACGTGAGTGCAGCACCATCACTGATAAGAAGCATGTTTATACTACCAGGTCTAAAAGACTTTAAGCACACAGTTTTACTGCTTGATGATAAAAAAATAGCGGCACCCTATAGAGAAGGGATGGATACTGAAAAGATAGTGGTTGTACATATAGAAGATGAGTCAATTACAAAAATAGAAACTATTTCTTCAGAAGATGAGCTAAAAAAAGTAATAGAAGCTAAATAAGCTTCTATTACTTAGCATTTTAGAGAAATTTTAGAAAATCTAAGCCTATTGTTTAAAAGAGTGAAGTAAAGATTATAGTTTTTGTGATAGAATTATAACTATATAAAAACATAGGAATCTTTATGCAAAATCAGACAAATTTAGACAAACTAAACGATAAAATATCCCAAATACTTCAAAGTTATAACTCTCTAAAAGAAGAAAACAAAAGTTTTCGTACAGAACTCATAACACTTAAAGCAGAAAATCAAGCAAAAGATGCAGAGATAGAAAAACTTATAGAAGCGAATTTAATGAAAGATTTGGAAATAGAAGAGATAGTTGAAAAAATAGAAAGCATCTTAGAGTAGGGCTTATGAGCAAAAAAATAGGGTTACTCATAGGAGGTCGTCGTTTTGATGTTGATGTAGAGGACAATTTTGCACCTTTTTTAGAAAAAAACATGGCAAAAGACTTTAACAAAGATGGCAATAATGATCTAAAAAAACTACTCCATGCTTATGTAAGAAGAACGCATGAGTTGTTCTTACAGGAGAAACAAATAGAAGATTTGCTCAGCAAAACAGAACTTTAGCTTTAAATAGTTTCTATTTTAGCTTAGTATAAGCTAAGATGGATACAATTTCATCCTCTTTATACAGAGATGGTGTGCGCTCGTAGCTCAGCTGGATAGAGCACTGGTTTGCGGTACCAGCGGTCACACGTTCGAATCGTGTCGGGCGCACCATACTTAAACTCCCTCAATAACAAACTTTCAAATACTTTTACATCAATCCATTTTAGCACAATGCTCAATTACCCTTTGCCCAACTCAAGCAGTAAGTGCAACACCTAGTTAAATTGCTATGTAAGACTTTATAATTGTATCGAAAAAACTTCTGCACATGTCTTCTTTGCTTGCATCAATTACAATATAAAGGACAAAATAAATTTGGTATTTTTCAGGTACAATATTACCCATATTTTAATAAAATAACAGAAGGATTAAGCGATGCCGTCGATTAGCTTGAGTAAACAGATTAGTATAGGGTTTGCAATTATCCTATTGGCTATGATTATCATGGGTGTTATTGCTGTAAGTAGCATGTCAAAGGCTACTTCAAATTCAAAAACACTTGATGCTGAGTATATAGAGGAAGTATCTATTGTAACTTCGTTGGAGAGAAACTATGCAAAAGGTCGTATAGAGATAGTGAAATTTCTCTATTCTGAAGATATAGAGTTCATAAAAGGTGCACAAAAGCACGTTGTAAAGGTATATGAGAGATTAAATGAACTCAAAGAATTTTCTAAAAAATATCCTAATTTAAAGGTTCTAGCAAAAGAACTTCCAGTTATTGAATCAGGTATAAATGATTATAAATCATATGCACAAGAAGTTGAAGCTCTTATTGTAAAGAAAAAAGAGCTTCAAAAAGAACTAGATGCAAAGGCAATAGCTTTTACTGAGCATGCACAATCAGTACTAAAAAGCCAACAAAAACAGATGAGAAAATCGGCTCAAACTAAAGTAGAGATGCCACTACGCACAGAAAGACTTTTTATATCTTATGATGCGCTTATTCGTGGTTTAGAACTTCGTTTAGACAACTTTAGAGCAAGTGCTAGTGGTGATGCATCTATTTTAGAAAAGGCACTTAAGGATTTTGACAAAGTATTGGCTCCTATCCAATCACTTCGCAATGATGCAAGAAATGCAAAAAATATAGAATCATTTAAAATATTTGAAGAAGCTACTATCGCTTACAAAAATAATCTTGAAGATATAATGGCAATAAACCTTAAAGTCGAGGCAATTAAAGCAAAAACAGTGCAGTCTGCTCTTAGCACTCTTCCTTTGATAGAAGAGGTAAGCCTTGCAGGATTTAACGCTACAAAACGAGTGTCTAAAGAGTCTATAGAAGATTTAGATAGTTCAGAAATGAAAATGATTGCTATCTTAATTTTTGCTATATTGATTGGTCTAAGTGTTGCATGGTACATAGTTGTAATGGGAATTAACAAACCACTTACTAAATTTAAAGAGAGTATGTTACAAATAGCAAATGAGCATAATCTTGCTATAAAAGTTGATACACAAGCACCAGTGGAAATAAGTCAAATAGCATCTAGCTTCAATGATTTTATAAAAAAACTTTTTGATCTTATTGACAATACAAAGCGTTCATCAAATGAAAATGCGGCTATCGCACATGAGCTCTCAACTACAGCACTAGGTGTTGGGAATAATGTTGAAAAATCAGTTATCGTAACACAAGAAGCGAACCAAAGAGCTATACAAATAAGAGAAGAGATTCGTTCATCTATTATAGATGCGCAAGAGAGTAAAAAAGAGATAATGAGAGCAAATGAAAATCTAAATGCAGCGCGCAAAGAGATGAATGCTATGAATGTAAAAGTGCAAGAAACAGCCCATACTGAAGTAGAACTTTCTCATAAAATGACAATGCTCTCACAAGATGCAAATGAAGTAAAATCAATTTTAGAGGTCATTGGTGATATTGCAGATCAAACAAATCTTTTAGCACTAAATGCAGCTATTGAAGCCGCTCGTGCAGGTGAGCATGGACGAGGATTTGCAGTTGTTGCAGATGAGGTACGAAAACTTGCAGAGCGCACTCAAAAATCTTTGGTAGAGATAAATGCAACTATCAATGTTATAGTGCAATCAATAATGGACGCAAGCACGCAAATGACTGAAAACTCAGAAGGAATCCAAGCTCTAGCTACAACAGCTACAGATGTTGAGTCTAAGATAAACGAGAGTGTCTCAATCGTAAGTCTAGCAGTTACTGCAAATGATAAAACGGTAAATAATTTTGAGCTAACAGGTAAAAATGTTGAAGATATAGCACTAAAAGTATCCCAAATCAATGATATATCTGCTACAAATGCACGAAGTGTTGAAGAGATTGCAGCAGCAGCTGAACATCTTAACTCCATGACAGAAGAGTTAAACAGCAAACTTGAGATTTTTAGAACTTCAAAATAGAGAGTCCAAGATATAGCTCTAGATGGCAAAACTGCCATCAGTGCTAGTTTTATCCCTATTTTTAACTACTGCACCAATAAAGTTAAATAGCCATAGCGCATTGATTAAAATCAGATAATAGTACTTGATTGTTAAATAAGAGGTGTTTTTTACATGATTATGTGGAAGATGGTGTCAAGAGAGGGACTCGAACCCTCGACCTCCGGCTTATGAGACCAGCGCTCTAACCAGCTGAGCTACCTTGACATCCGTTTTGTAGGTCGGAATTATATAACTTGAAAACTTTAAGTTTGCTTTTGTAGCAAAAGAAATGACTATAACAAGATGGACTAAATAACATTTATAGTATTTTATAAACAAAGTTTAGTCTATGCTACTAAACTCATTGACTTTGTTACCTTATTTTTGTAATATAACAATCTCAAATCATAAACTTTACAAGGAGAATTAATGAATTTTCAACCACTAGGCAAAAGAGTCTTAGTTAAAAGACAAGAAGAGTCAAACACAACAGCATCTGGTATCATCATTCCAGACAATGCAACTGAAAAACCATCACAAGGTTCAGTTGTGGCTGTTAGTAAAGAAGTTAGCGAGATTAGCGAGGGTAATGTAGTTGTATTTGGAAAATACTCAGGAAATGAGATTACACTAGATGCACAGAAGTATATAGTGATAGATACAGATGATATCTTTGGAATCATTGGATAAACAAATTGAGTAAAAATGCCTTTGTAAATCTAGAAAAAATATTTATAGATTTTAGGTAACTCAACAAAAGAGTAATTTTGGGATATTTTTCCCTAGCACTAACAACGGATGAATCTGTCTTCTAGAGAAACTCCGTTTTATATAAAATAACAATAGAATCCTCTGATTAATCTATAAACTAGATTCCGTTTCAAGCGCGAAATGACGAGATATGCGTCATCCTGAACTTGATTTAGTATCTAGTTTAATAATTCTTCAGAGCATTCAATAACTAAAAGGAATTAATATGGCAAAAGAGATAATATTTTCAGATAATGCAAGAAATGCGTTGGCTCGTGGTGTTGAAAAATTAACAGATGCAGTAAAAGTGACAATGGGTCCTCGTGGCCGTAATGTACTTATTCAAAAAAGCTATGGCGCTCCTATCATCACAAAAGATGGTGTGTCTGTTGCTCGTGAGATAGAGCTAAAAGACAAACTAGAAAACATGGGTGCACAACTTGTAAAAGAAGTAGCATCTAACACTGCTGATGAAGCAGGTGATGGAACTACTACCGCTACAGTTTTAGCAAATGCTATCTTTAGTGAAGGCTTAAGAAACATAACAGCAGGAGCAAATCCTGTTGAAGTTAAGCGTGGGATGGACAAAGCTTGTGAGGCGATTTTAGCGAACCTTAAAGCATCAAGTAAAGCGGTAAGTGGTAAGAAAGATATAGCACAGATTGCTACTATCTCTGCAAACTCTGATTCTTCTATTGGTGATATGATTGCTGAGGCTATGGAGAAAGTTGGTCAAGATGGTGTTATTACGGTTGAAGAGGCTAAGGGAATTTCTGATGAGTTAGAAGTTGTTGAGGGTATGCAGTTTGACCGAGGATATTTGAGTCCTTACTTTATCACAAACACTGAAAAAATGACCGCTGAGATTGAAAATCCATGGATATTACTTGTTGATAGCAAAATCTCTTCACTAAAAGATCTTCTACCAGTTTTGGAGCAAGTTCAGAAGACTTCTCGTCCACTTCTTATCATCGCTGAAGATGTAGAGGGTGAAGCACTATCAACTCTAGTTGTAAACAAACTTCGTGGTGTTTTAAATATCTCTGCTGTTAAAGCTCCAGGTTTTGGTGATAGAAGAAAAGCTATGCTTCAAGATATAGCAACACTAACTGCTGGAACTGTTATAGCACAAGAGACGGGACATACTTTAGAAGGTGCTGATATCTCACTTCTTGGTCAAGCATCTCGCATAGTAATTGATAAAGACAATACTGTTATCGTTAATGGTGCAGGAAGTAAAGAAGCAGTAAATGCAAGAATCTCTGAGATAAAAACTCAGTTAGATGCAACAAGCAGTGAGTATGATAAAGAGAAACTTCAAGAGAGACTTGCAAAACTTAGTGGCGGTGTAGCAGTTATCAAAGTTGGAGCTGCAACTGAGACTGAGATGAAAGAGAAAAAAGATAGAGTTGATGATGCACTCTCAGCTACAAAAGCAGCAGTAGAAGAGGGCATCATCATAGGTGGTGGAGCGGCTCTTATCCGTGCTGCAGCAAAAGTAAAACTAGACCTTGGTGGCGATCAGCAAATAGGTTGTGAGATTATCCTTCGTGCTGTAAAAGCTCCAATCAAGCAGATCGCTAAAAATGCTGGTTATGATGCAGGTGTAGTTGTAAATGCTGTAGAGAGCGCAGAAAATCCTAATGTCGGCTTTAATGCTGCAACAGGCGAGTATGTTGATATGTTTGAAGCTGGAATCATAGACCCACTAAAAGTAGCTCGTGTGGCTCTTACAAACGCAACATCAGTATCAAGTCTACTTCTAACAACAGAAGCAGCGATATATGAAGTAAAAGATGACAGTGACGCAGACATGGGCGGTATGCCATCACAAATGGGCGGAATGCCAGGTATGATGTGAGACGCGTAAAGAAAACGACACCTGCGTGTCGTTTTTAGCGTCGGAACCACAGTCGATGTCTGAAGGACCGACGAGGACAAAAACCACTTAAGCAAATTTCTTTGCTTTTGCCCTTTTCGAATCAAAGTTCGATGTCC
>JAVEST010000172.1:0-3200 GCA_034006465.1 Sulfurimonas sp.
TTTGATAATCTAATGCTAAACTTGAATTACCGCGATTTAACTCTTATATAACATATAATTTGATATTATCATCGCTATGATTAGACATAGCAGTTCAATATTTATATCTTTAGCATTTCATGCTCTTGTAGCAGTTTTACTTATCTTTACATATAAAAGTGTAGTCTCTACTAAAGAAGAGATTGTAGAGAAGAAAGTATGCATAGAGCTGTGCAATGTGTTTGAGCAAAAACCAGTTATACCTCCTAAGCCAAAACCTATAGTTGAAGCTAAGGTAATCCCTGATCCTATCATTGAAAAACCAAAACCCATCCCTCCAAAACCTAAACCAGTCGTCAAAAAAGAGATTGTTAAAGAGGTTCCTGTTATGATGCCAGAGATAGAGCCATTAGTAGAACAAAAAATAGAAAAACAAACAGAAGAAAAAATCGTAGAAGAGACTCTTGAGCAAGTTGATAAACAGAGCATAGAAGAAACACCAAAAGAGATGCAAGAACAAAAAATCCAAGAGATAGAGAGTAAAGAAGTAAGACAAGAGAGGGAGTATTTGCAAGAGCATCTTGCAAAAATAGTACAACTTTTAAAAGATAACCTCTACTACCCAAGAAGAGCAAGAGCGATGCAAGAAGAAGGCGAGGTTATAGTGAAATTTGTACTATCAAAAGATGCAAGAGCTCACTCTATCGAGGTTATATCTTCAAAGAGTAAGATACTAAGCCGCTCAGCAATTAAGACTATAGAAGACCTATCTGGGAAATTTCCAAAGCCAAAAGAAGATTTGACCTTGCACGTTCCCATCAACTACTCTTTGAGATAAATTTTACTCAACAGGGTTAAAATACTCTTTAGCTGAACCACAATTTGGACAAACCCAATCATCAGGCAAATCTTCAAAAGAAGTCCCCGGAGCTATCCCACCCTTAGCATCGCCTACTTCTGGATCATAAATATATCCACAAAACACACATTTATACTTTTTCATGTCTTTCTCCTTTGTGAGGTTTAACAGTTATTATACTGAAATTTAAGAACAGTGTTAAAAAAGCAGTTCTTAATTTTAGATTGCTAAAATGACATCTACACAAAAAATGGTATATCAACTATCTATAAATACAATTTAGAAATAAGCAAAGACATTATGAGCAACAAAGTTCCAAGCGAAAAGTTAAAAAGATTTTTCTTAGGGAGATGTTCGGCATATGGCTTGCAAGAAAGCTCTTAATGATAGCAATACACCAGGATTTGAGAATAGATACAAAAAAGAAGCTTATAGCTTTATTGTAAAGTAAGGAGTGGAACTGAAAAAAAATGTATGGATAGCGTTGCTAAGTTTATTGGCCTTTTCTGGTTGTGGAACATTTTCGCTACAGATGGATAGTAAAATGACTCAGAGTGTTTTTTTAAAAAACTTACAACCTAAAAAAACTATATACTTGGTAAAAACTAACACAACAAGTGTTGATGACAATATAGGTTTTTTAGTCAAAGATAAATTAATAGAAAAAAGCTATGAATTTACTGATAACCCAGAAGATGCAACATATATACTAAGAGTTAATACAGTAAATATGAATGCAAACAGACAACAAAATGAGGCTCGTGCAGCAGCTGTTACAGGTGCAAGTACAGGTATAGTTATGTTAGCTGCAAAAGGAGCAAAAGATGGTGTAGGCGGTGCTGTGGTTGGTGCTGTAGTTGGAGGAGTTTTTGCCTATGCAGTAGCTGATGGTCAAGTTCGTATGCAAGTAGATGTTGTGATAACTGAGAAGGGCGATGAGAGTATAGACTATGCAACTAGGATTATCGCAGAGGCTAAACAGGTTCACTTAACACCAGAAAAAGGTCAACCTTTACTGGAAGAAAAAATATCAAAGCAAATAGCTGGTATATTTTTATAATTTTAAAGGCAAGAAATGAAGAAAAAAATAAGTACAGTAGTTTTAGCTACTCTCTCAGTAGTTTTTTTTATGAGTGGTTGTAGTTCACACCAAATAGGGACACCATCAGAGATAAGTAAGATACAAGGACATCCAGAAGCAAACATAAAAGAGGAGAAGATTTTTTTAGTAGCTACAAGAAACGATAGTAGTAATAGTCTCTCAAGAGCTTCTGACATAGAAGAATCAGCATACTTTACTTTTCAAAATGTTGCAGAAATTGCACTTGAGAGAGGTGAGAAATACTTTGCGGTAAATGCTCCAAAGGCTATGTCTAACTTTGATGGTAGCACGATTACCACAATGGAAGAGTTTGTAGAGAAGTGTGGAACTAGTGCAGGCGGTGGGTTTGCATCAGCATTTGATGCATTTGGTTTAAATACTTACTATTGTAATATTTCAGGAGTAAAAATTGTACATGCTGGTTTTATGGAAGTGGCATTTTACAAAGAGAAACCTGTAAATGTTTTAGTCTGGGATGCAGAAGCTGTTTTAGATTACCTTAAAAAAGAAGATCTATATAAAACTTATGATAAAAAAGATGTAAAAATTACTGAGTCATCAGAGCTTGGCGGTGGCGGCTATTGGCTTAAAAATCTAAGAGATTTAAAACAATAAAATATATCATTCAGTACACTTTAATGGTGTATTGAATAGGATTAAAAATAATTTCAAGATAGACTTGCTAGCGTATACAATTAAAAAATCTCATAAAATAGTTGAATAAAGTGCTGTAAATACTGCTTGATTTGACGAGAAAAGTAGCCATAGTCTGGTCCTGATTATGTGCCAATAATATATCTCTAAAAATAGTTTGTAAAAGTGTTTAAAATTGGGAGTTTGAAGAAAAAGTGGTGACCCCAAGGAGAATTGAACTCCTGTAACATGGATGAAAACCATGGATCCTAACCGCTAGACGATGGGGCCACTTTTATTTTATAAAGTTTTGTATGCTGTTATCAAAATCGAACTAGTTCGATGAGCTTTACGCTGAGTAAAACCTAGTGTTAACGTAGTAAAAACGGGCTTTTGCTCGTTTTGCGTACAAAATAATTTGTTTTGAGTTAGTTGTGCCGAAGTTTTGAGCGAAGTGTACTGAAGTACATGAGCTTAAAGCTGAGGTGCAAATAATCAAGAATGGTGTCCTGTGATGGATTCGAACCATCGGCCACATCATTAAAAGTGACGTGCTCTACCAGCTGAGCTAACAAGACGAAATACAAACAATTTGTTTGTGAGCCGAAATTATAGGCAAATAGTTTT
>JAVEST010000054.1:0-11706 GCA_034006465.1 Sulfurimonas sp.
TTTTTTAAGATGCATGAGAGTGTCTCGGTTGATAAAAAAGAGATAAGAGAGCATTTGACATCTTCAGGAACATCAGGGCAAAAGTCTCAGATGTTTTTTGATGAGTGGTCAATTTTAAGTGCTAGAAGAATGGTTAAGTTTATCTATGATGAGATAGGTTTTAACACACCCCAGCTAGAAGCAAACTACCTTTTACTAGCCTACGAGCCACTTAAAAACTTTAAAGTGGGAACTACAAATACAAACATTTTTCTTACCTCTTTTGCAAAGCCAAAAGAGGTCTTTTTCGCACTTCGCCAAACGGCTGGCACACATGAGTTTGACCGTTTTGGGACTGTTAGAAAACTTCAAGAGTATGCAGAGCAAAATCTTCCTGTTCGCATCCATGGCTTTCCCTCGTTTATGTACTTTACTCTGATGCAAATGAGAGAGATGGACATAAAAGTAAAACTCCATCCTGATTCACTTGTGATGTTTGGCGGTGGCTGGAAAGGTTACGCTAACAAAGAGATATCAAAAGAAGAGCTCTTTTCGCTTATAAATGAATATTTGGGCATCTCACTTTCAAGAATTAGGGATGCTTATGGCTCGGTTGAACACTCCATTCCATATATAGAGTGCAAAAACCATAAACTCCATGTTCCAACATACTCAAGACTTTTTGTAAGAGATGTAAAAACTTTAGAAGTGCTAGACTACGGAGAGAGTGGCTTTATGAACTTTATCACTCCTTACATAACTTCTGTTCCTGCCATTAGTGTTATGATGGGAGATTTGGGCGTTATGCATAGAGCAAACGAGTGCGGTTGTGGAGCAAAGACACCTTTTTTTGAGGTTCTTGGTCGTGCAGGAGTCTCTCAAAACAAAAGTTGTGCAGTCTCAGCTTCAGAGCTATTAAAAAAGAGAGGAGTTTAAGATGCTAAAACATTTATGGCAGGGAGAGTGGATAGGCGATGAGACTCTACAAAACAACCTAGATAATATCACAACTTTTATAGAACCAGTTTTAGGTAAGCCTTTTGTTATAGAGTATTTTTTAGAAATCTCACAAAAGATGCATGAAGAGCTCTCATCCCGTGGTGAACTTTTTGAGAAGTTTGTAAAACTCGCTATGAAAACTCAAGAGGCAACAAAACCAAAAGCAGAGGCGATGCTACAAAGCATCACCAGTTTTATCTCTAAAGAAAACTTAGAAAAAAAACTCATATCTGAACTTGGGAGCCAAAACCCTTTTAGCATCGATAGAACTTCGATGAAAGAGGAGCATTTTGAATCTTGGATGCCACTTGGAACACTTGTTCATGTCGCTCCTACAAATGTTTTTACTGTTGGGGTTCTTTGCGTGTTTGAGGGGCTTTTAAGTGGAAATATAAATATTTTAAAAACTTCTACAAATCAAAACCAACTCCCGCAACTCTTTTTAGAAGCCTTTTTAAAATTTGATACAAAAGAGTTACTAAAGCCTTATATTATCATCCTAGAAGTCTCATCAAAACAGCAAGAGCTACTCCAGCAAATCATAGACTCAGCAGATGTAGTTTCGGCTTGGGGAAGCGAAGAGGCTATAAAAAGCGTTCAAAATATGACTCCTCAAGGCGTAAGGTTTGTAGCGTGGGGACATAAGATATCCTTTGCTTACTTTGCAAAAGAGAAGATGCAAGATGTGGAAGCTATGAAAAAAGTAGCACAAGATATCTGTCTGCTAGATCAAAACGCATGTTCAAGTCCTCAAGATATTTTTGTTGAGACTTCTGATTTTGAAGTGTTAAAAAGCTTTGCAGACAACTTTGCATCTATCTTAGAAAATGTATCGTCCACGATGCAAAGAAGCACTCCTAGTAGTGGCGCTGAGGCTGAGATTAGCACAGTTGTAAGCATCGCTAAAACTGAGGAAGCTTTAGGGCTTACTTATGTTCTGCGAGCAAAAGATTTTAGCTGGAGCGTTATAGCTGATAGGAGAAAAAGTTTAGGAGTATCGCCTCTTTTTAGAACTATTCTTATCAAACCGCTTGAGTCAGATGAGATAATATCTACCTTGCATCCAATGAAGAGTTACCTGCAAACTGCAGCACTTGTAGCTCCAAGAGAGAGAGTAGTAGAACTCTCAAGGAGACTCTTTGGTGCAGGATGTTTAAGGATTAGAGAAGCTGGACATATGCATGATGGCTACATCGGCGAGCCTCATGATGGTGTCTATGCACTTCCTTCATTTATGAAAAAAATCTCTTTGCTTTTGGGCGATGAGTTAGATGGAGTTGCAAGTTTCACAGAGTTTGAGCAGAGTTATACAAGAGATCTATCTGGACTTCCTATCATGAATAAAGAGACATTTCAAGCTCTTGAAGTGGCTGATGAGTATGTAGATTTGACTTTTAAAAGTGGTGGCTCATCTGGAAAAACTACTTACTCTTATTTTACCTATGAAGATTATCACACTCAGATGAGGGCTACTGCTTATGGACTCTATAGTGCAGGACTCAACCCTAGAACTGATAGTGTTATGAATATGTTTGCAGCTGGGCATCTCTATGGTGGATTTTTGAGTTTTCATACAATTTTGGAGTACTTAAAAGTGCCACATTACCCAATGGGGATTATGGAAGATACTGAGGTGGTTGGTAAACTTATAGTTGAAAAAAACATAAACTCGATTTTGAGTCTTCCTACTTTGATAATGAAGTTATTTGCAGACAACAAAGAGTTATTTAAAAAGCATAAAGTTGTAAAAAAACTCTTCTTTGGTGGGGATCACTTTCCGCAGGAGCAGATAGAGTATCTCAAATCTGAGTTTGGAGTAGAGCTTGTAAGAGCGGCTGCTTATGGAAGTAATGATGCTGGTCCTTTAGGTTATCAGTGTAGTGAATGTGCATCAAATGAGTACCATCTACTCTCAAGCATCCAAGAGCTTGAGGTCTTTGATCTTGATAGTGAAGTAAAAGTTGCCAATGGGGTAAGTGGAAGACTTATCTTTAGTTCAAAAAAAAGAAAAGGTCAAAATATCTTACGCTATGAGATAGGTGATGCTGGTTTTATAAACAAAAAACCTTGTTCATGTGGACGAGTTGAGACAAAATATACGCTTCAAGGAAGAAGTAGTGATGTCTTTAAATCTGGTGGTCCATTTTTGACTTTTAACAACTTTGCAGAGTATTTAAAAGATGGGTTTGGCTATAGTGGAATCTCTCAAATCCTCCTTACTAACGAGGGTATTGATATGAAACTTACTCTTAAAGTAGATGCTAGTGTTGGTGTGAGCGGGGATGAAATAAGTGAATATTTACTAAAAAATTATGCTGATTTACATCTTAGTTGTGTTGAGTTAGGCTTAAAGCTTGAGACTCTTTTAGTGGGTGTTGATGAGTTTGAAGCTGTAGCTCACTCAGGAAAGATTAAACATATTATAGACAAGAGGATAGCATTATGAAAAGATTTTTAGAACATGTGAACTTTGTCCGCAAAAATTCACCTTACTATGCAAAGCACTACAAGGATGTTGTACAAAATTGTGATGATATAGCAAAATATCCTATAGTAGATCAAAAAGAGTTTTGGAAGTCAAACGAGAACTTTGGTGAGGGTGTGTTAACAGCAAAACATGATAGCGGCATAGTCTTTAAAAGCGGGGGAACTTCGGGCAATCCTAAGTACTCTTACTTTACTTCAAAAGAGTGGAACGACTTTACTGAGGTCTCTGGACGTGGTTTTAGACATAATGGCACAAAACCTGGTGATCGCATCGCAAATGTTTTTTATGGCGGAGAACTCTATGCATCTTTTATCTATATAACAGACACTATAAAAAGCGCAGATATTGGTGTGAGTTATCCGATTGCTGGGCAGACTGAGATATCTGTTATGGTAGAGATGCTAGAAAAACTAAAGATAAATGTGATTGCAGGTGTTCCAACTACAATCATGAATATAGTCGCTTATCTTCAAGCTCATCGTGAGATAAAAGTAAATATCGACCTTATACTCTTTGGTGGAGAGTCATTTTATGATGACCAGCTTGAAGTTATCAAAGAGCAGTTTGGTGATGTTAAAGTACACTCAGTTCTTTATGCATCTGTAGATGGTGGAGAGCTTGGTTACTTTGACGCTGCCACTTGTTCAAACGGCGAACATAGAGCCTTTGATGAGAGCACTATCATGGAGATAGTTGATGAAGATACAGGAGAGGTGATAGATGAAGCAAACAGAGTAGGTGTGCTTTTAGTTACAAACTTAAATAGAAAGCTTATGCCACTTATCCGCTATCCTGTTGGTGATATGGCGATGTGGTGTGAGGATGCGGGAGTAAAAGATAGAAGATTTAAACTACAAGGCCGCTCACAAGAGGGTGCTAGAATAGGGCCAGCTACACTCTATGCACAAGATATTATGGATGTGTTAAAACATTTCAACAAGGAGATGCAAGTGTTGAGTTTTCAGCTACTTGTGACTCACGATGAGAAAAAAGATAGGGCAGTTATAAAGGCTGTTCCTGCACTTATACCATCAGATGCAGACACTCTTTCAAAGAAAATCATAGAGTATCTTTATGAGCAAAGGAGTATGTTTAAAGAGCTTCTTAGCAACAATATAATCCATCCCATTACTATAGAGTGGTGCGAAGCAGAAGCACTAGAGACAAATGTAAGAACGGGTAAAACAAAAAGAATCTTAGATAAAAGACTTAACTCATAAGATGTATAAAACAAGTAAAGTAATCATAAAAAACGATTTTGACTCTATTGAGCCTTTAGTTGAGTATCTTAACTCCATAGGCTCTCTTGTAGGGCTTAACAAAAAAGAGAAACAAAAAATCTCTTATGCCCTTGAAGAGAGCTTGCAAAATAGCATCTCTTTTGATTTTGAGTCTGGGAGTGAAGAGGATATTGAGGTAGAGATTACCCATATTGCATCAGGATTAAAAGTTACTATCTCTGATGATGGTATGCCTAAAAATCCTTTTACACAAAGTGTTCAGACTCTTGATGAGATTGTAAAAGATGTCTCATTTGAGTCTCTTGCAAAGAGTGACGGGGATGATATAAGTGCGCTTAGTGCTTTTGTAATCCACAGACTCTTAGATAAATACAGCTATATAAACAAAGGAAAAGATGGTCGCTCCATAGAGATGACAATCTACGCATCAAACAAGAGGATACAAGAAGAGGTAGAACCAGAGCAAACAACACAAGAAGACAAGTTTGAGCTAATAAGAGTGCCGATGGGCGGAGATATAACTGGCATCTCTCGTCTTTTTTATAAAAGCTATGGTTACTCTTATGTAAACGATATGGTTTACTACCCAGATAGGCTTGCCACAAAGATAGAAGAGAACTCACTTATCTCTAAGGTCGCCATCTCGCAACAAAATAGAGTTATAGGTCATATCGCTTTGATGCAGCCATTTGATGGTGCAAAGATTAGTGAGTGGGGCATGGCTATAAGTGACCCTCTGTTTCGCGGGCAAGGCATTATGAGCGAGCTTATCTCTGAGATCATGCATAAAGCACAAACATCTCCATTTCATGGCATCTTCTCTCACTCAGTTACCAACCATGAGTTTACACAAAAAATCTGTATAAATTATGGTTTTAGCGATGTAGCTCTCTTAGTCGGTTATGCTGGGTCTGAACTCTCTTTTAAAAATATCACTAATGATTTGACTCAAAGAGAGTCAACCATCATAAGTTATAACGCTCTAAAAAAAGAGCCACAAGTTAAGCTTTTTATGCCAAAAAAACATCAAGAGATGATAAAAAAACTCTATAAGGGTATAGGCATAGAAGCTGTGCAAAAAACCCCATCAAAAACAGTAAATATACCACTTAAAACGGAGTTAACGGATACTATCGTCTCCTCCATAAATATAGCAGAGATTATACTCAACAGCATAGCATCTGATGCACTAGAGTTAGTAAAGTACCTAACTAAAAAGTTCTCTATCGCAAAGATAGATATCATCTACTTATGTATAGATTTAGAAGATGAAAACTCTCCAGACTTAGTAGAAAAACTAGAAGAGATAGGTTACTTATTTGGTGGAATATTTCCACACTATCATCATGAAAATGCCTTAGTGCTACAGTATATAAACAACATAAAATTTGACTACTCTCTTATCCGATGCTACACACCATTGGCACAAGAGCTAAGAGACTATATTTGCTCCCAAGATGGTAACCAAATAGATGAGTAAAAAAACTATATTTTTCATGGCACTACTTATAACTGGAAATATGATAGGTGCTGGAATTTTAGCTGTACCTATAGTTGCTGGCTTTGCTGGTTTTTATCCCTCACTTTTTGCTATGTTTTTTTTATGTGCGGCTATGCTATATACTGGATTTGTCCTCATTCATGAGATAAATGAAGAAAAGCAAGAGACATTTAATCTTCCTAGTCTCTATGGGCAACACTTTGGCGTGAGTGGAAAATGGATAACATCTATAGCAAATATGACTATTTTTTATGGTGTGCTAACAAGTTACTTAGCTGGTAGTACACAACTGAGTATGATACTTTTTAATATTGATAGTAGTTTTGAGCCTCTAGTTCTTTTGAGCATCTTTGTTTTGTTTACTTCACTAGCAGTCTCTAGCATAACAATCATAGAGAGATACAACTCGTTTTTTATGCTCATTCTTGCAGTTGCATTTTTATCTCTCATTGGGCTAGGAGCCCCTGAGATAGAAACAAGTAGGCTATCTGAGGTAGATTGGAAATTCTTACCAGTTGCAATTCCAATGATAGTAGCTGGCTTTGTTTTTCACTATGTAATGCCTAGTTTATGCAAGGCTTCAAAATGGAGCAAGGAGATATATAAACCAGTCTTAATAGGAATGGCAATAGCTTTTTTTATGAATATACTCTGGCTAATAGTTGGCATCGGAGTTGTACCAAAACTGGGCGATGTGAGTCTGCTAGAAGCGTATGTGACTGGAGTTCCAGTGACTGTAGAGATGTCAAAAATTTTAGGCTCAGAGCTCTTTTTAGTAGTGGCTTCTATCTTTGCAATCGTAGCAATTACCACTTCATTTATATCTATAGGGATGGCGTTAAAAGACTTTTTAGAAGATATCTTTGTCAATAGCTTTAATCTACAAAACAGATATCTTCTCTTTGGGGTGGCATTTTTACCACCTCTTTTTATCTCATATCTCTACGCAGATATATTTTTAAAGGCGTTAGGCTTTGTTGGCGGTTTTGGAGTGGTGATTTTGTTTGGGATTCTTCCTAGCATCATCGCTTATAAAAGGGCTAATACGAAGATTAGCAAGCTTATCTCAAGGTTCTTCATTTTTGTTTTTTGTGCTATGCTTGTGCTAACATTACTGCAAACATTTGGCATTATAGATATAGCCCCAGTTAAAGGATAAAAGTGGAAGTACAATCTTATATGGAAAATGGTGTGCTAATAGTAGAACCTAGTGGTAAACTAGATACATTTAATGCACCAAAATTTGGAGCAGAGCTTGCAAGGCTGTTGGAGGATAAACCAGCATCTTGCTTGCTAGACCTATCAGAAGTCACATTTCTTTCAAGTTCAGGACTACAAGTTCTTTTAGCGGGAGCTAAAACTTCTAAAAAAGAAGGCATAAACTATAGAGTTTTTGGGATGCAAGAGATGGTAAATGATGTCTTTTTCTTATCTGGCTTTAACAACTTTATAGAGTCATTCGAGACAAAGCAAGAGGCTCTAACTTAAGATTATGGCTACATTTAAGATGGGGCTAAATCAGCTCGAAGAGACTCTTTTAAAGATAGAAGCGTTCCTTGGGGATGCTGATGAAAAAACCAAATTTAAAGCGATGTTTATCTGTGAAGAGTTGCTTACAAACTTAGTTCGTCATGCTGACTTTGAAGATAGAACACCCACAATATCTCTTAAGATAGAGTCTGATAAAGGGAGTGGATTTGTGATGGAGTATAGAGATAACTCAAAAGCATTTGATCTGCGAAGTCATAAAGACCCAAACATAGATGCCAAGATTGAGGAGAGAGAGCTTGGTGGTTTAGGTATATATTTAGTTAAAAAGTATGCACCAAACTTAGAGTATAAGCAAGAAAATGGCTCAAATGTTTTAAGGCTTAGTCTGTGAGTAGCATCTCTATACGTTTCGCTCTAGCATCTGTCTCAGTTGCTCTTTTTGTTTTGGCTTTTACAGGTGGCGTTAACTACTTTTTTTTGAAAAAAGAACTCCTAGAAGATGCCACACAAAAAGCACATCTTATGGAGAAATATAGCAGATATCAGATAGAAGCACTATTTTCAAAAGCAGAAAAAACATCCATAAAGCTAGATGATACTTTTCAAGATGGAGATTTCAGCGAAGCAGCTATAAAAGAGAGATTAACCAAAATGCTAGAAGAAGAGGACTCTTTTTTTGGTACAACTATAGCTTTTAAGCCTACAGAGACGAATAGCATCCCTTTTTCACCATACTACTACAAAAAAGAGCAAGGGATTGGCTATAGAGATTTAGCCCAAAAAGATTATAACTATCTCACAAAAGAGTGGTATAAAAGACCTGTAGAGCTAAAAGAATCTATATGGAGCGAGCCATACTTTGATGAGGGTGGCGGAGATATGTTAATGGCAACATATAGCAATCCAGTGTTTATCAAAGATGAACTCATAGCTATTCTTACTCTAGATGTCACTCTGCAAAAGATTCAAGGGATGATCTCAGCCATTGAGATTCTTGATTCTGGATACGCCTTTATACTCTCAAAAGAGTATAAAATCTTAGCCCATAAAAATCCTGCACTTATTATGAAAATCCATGATGAAAAACTAGTCAAACACAATGAGATGATTAAAGAAGAAGAGCGCTGGACTTACTATGTAAAGATTAAAAACACTAATCTAACTCTTGCTATTGTCTTTCCTGTGGATGAACTTTTTTCATCTTTGCACTATATGTCTATCATCTACATTTTACTAGCTACTATTGGGGCAATTTTACTTATCGTTACGATGGTTTTAATCTCTCGTAGGGTTACTGAACCACTAAGGGAACTTACCCTTATAACAGACGATATAGCAAACGGTAATTTTAACATCAAGATACCTCTTCCAAAGACCCAAGATGAGATTTACAGACTCTCTTTTGCTATAGACACCATGCAAAAGGCTATAAAAGAGTATATAGAAAATTTAAGAGATGCTACGATGCAGCAGCAAAAAATCGATAGTGAGCTTGATATTGCAAGATCTATCCAAAGAAGTATGTTACCAAAGAGCTTGCCAAAAAATGAGAGCATAACGCTATGTGCGATGCTAAAACCAGCTAGAGCAGTTGGTGGAGACTTTTATGATTTTTTCTACATAGATGAAGAGCATCTATGTTTTTTAATCGCTGATGTCTCTGGCAAAGGAGTACCTGCTGCTATGTTTATGTCGGTGGCTAGAAGTTATCTTAGAGCGTATTCAACCGTAGGTTTATCAGCATCTGAGATAGTTGAAAAACTAAACAATACCATCGCATCAAACAACGATGCAAATATGTTTGTTACACTCTTTTTTGGAATATTAAATGTAAAAAGTGGAGAGCTAAATTATGCCAATGCTGGACATGATGAACCATATCTTTTAAGCGATGATGGGGAGTATAAGAGGCTAGAAGGAGTTGGCAATAGTGTTGTAGGAGCTTTTGAAGATTTAGTTTTTAGGGATGAGACCATTTTTTTAGCTAAAAATTCTAAACTCTTTTTATACACCGATGGAGTAACAGAGGCTTTTTCAAAAGATGAAGAGCAGTTTTCAGATAAGAGAGTAATCGAGGCACTTTCTGCTTCACGAGAGAAAAGTGTAAGTGCCACAATGCAATATATGGAAAATTCAATAACAAATTTTACTAAAGATTGTGAGCAGAGCGATGATATAACTATGCTACTTTTAGAGTTTAAAATGAGTTAATTTTTTATAATAAAATACTATAATTGAATGCTCTGAACAACTATTAAGTTGAATCCTGAATCAAGTCTAGGATGACGAATCTAGTTTATAGATTAATCAAAAGAATTACTATTAAGAAACTATGGGAGAATATGTGATGATTCGCTTGGTATATGTAAGTAAGGCCACAAATGAGATGAGTAGTGATTTACTTATGGAGTTACTAAAACAAAGCAGAGAGAAAAACTCTAGGCTTGGACTAAGTGGAATGCTACTTTATGGTGGAGGGAACTTTTTACAGATTATTGAAGGTGAAAAGGAGACAGTTGACGCACTTTATGAAATTATCTTAGCAGATAAGAGACATGAAGAGTGTGTCTTAATTGATAAGAGTGATATACAAGAGAGAACTTTTGGGGATTGGTCTATGGGCTTTGAGCTATTAAAAGAGGAAGATATCTCAGATATACAAGGCTATACTGAATTTCTTACAAGGGCTATGCGCCCAAAAGAGATTGCTATAAAGCCTGATAATATTTTGGGACTCCTTTACAGTTTTAAAAAGAGTTTTTAATTTGTTAATTGTGTTTTGCTATAAAAATAAAAGTAGTATCATCATCTAGGGACTCTACCTTATTCATAAATTTTTCTTTGAACTCTTGTGCAGTTAGCGAGCTACTGAAATCTTCTTCTATATAGTCCCCATATAGCTCATCTTCAACAAAAGTACTGTTTTCTACTATGCCATCACTAAAGAAGAGAAACTTACTAACCTCACTTATATCACAAGTATTTATCTCTATCTTATCGGTATATGGACTGATGGGTGGGTTGTTTGATTTTAATCTGATTATTTGAGTACTATTTTGCATTAAAAGTGAAGCTGGCATCGAAAATTTAGCATATTTTAGGAGCTTACGAGAAAAATCAATGAGAATAAAGTCTGCGCAAATAACTTCATAATCTACTAAAAGTACAGAGATGTAAGCGATAGCGCTATTTATTAGCTTCTCATAATCTACAGGTTTCTTTGTATCTATGAGGTGATTTACATAAGAGGTAAGGAGCATGGCACTAAGAGATGCTGAGAGCCCTTTTCCCATACCATCGGCTATCATAAAAAACATCTGGTTTTCACTTAGTTCTCTGGCACTATATGCATCCCCACTAAGTGTATCATGTGGCTGATAGATAATATCTAGCTTATAAAGAGAGTTGTGGATAAGCTCTTGAGAAAAGTCATTACGCATAATAAGTAACTCTTTTTTTAAAGCCAACTCTTCTTGATAAGCGTTATAAATTTCTTTTTCTTTTAATGTTTTTAGTGCCAATTCTTTTTGTTTTTTTACATATTTGTTGATAGTGATTAACTGAGTTACATTTTCAATAGCATCTAGAACTTTACTAGCGTTTAGAGGCTTTTGAAAAAAGTTATTTACATTTAGTTGGAGCGCTTTAATGATTGTATCTATATCTTTAGTTGCAGATGCAAGGATGATAGGAATCTGTTTGTCCATCTGCCTAATCTCCTCTATCATTTCAAGGCCATCCTCACTAGGTTCACTAATTATAAGGTCAACTTCTTCTTGCAAAAATATTTCTAGTCCTTCTTCTGCGTTAGACGCAAAGACGATAGACTCAAATTTTTCTTGTAAAATGATTTTATAAAAATCTTGAGTGATTTTCTCTTTTTCAACACAAAGTAGAGTTAGTGGTCCTAAATTTTGTGTTGTTTTATTATATATTTTTTGCATTACATTTTAAACTTACTAAGTTCATTTTGAAGCATATTAGTGTTGTTTGAGAGGTGTTTTACA
>JAVEST010000055.1:0-11673 GCA_034006465.1 Sulfurimonas sp.
CAGGAAACTGTAAACGTCACCAAGATATGATAGCAGCAGTTGTAAAACGCGCTCGTGCAGCAGCACTAGTTCCATACAGTGTTACTCGTCATGCAGTTGTAACTGCACCTTTTGAAAACTTAAGATAAGTTTTCATTTTTAGTAAGATTAAGAGGCCCATGTCTCTTATCTTACTCTTCTACTAAATTTTTCTCTGGCTACTAAAGCCCTCACCTTCAAACCGTATTTTTAAAACTATTATCTCCATTAGATAAATTAAGATTTTTTTTTGATACAATACATATAAAAAAGTAGTTATATGCGCATAATCATTTCACTTTTATTTCTACTATCTTGCATCTACTCTAAAAGCTTTGACTTCTCTATTATTGTAAAAAAACCTTTTAACAACGCCCTTTTTGACATTACTGAGGACTATGATGGGGAGATAAGTGCGGTTGGTTTCTCAAGAGAATACAAAAAGAGTAGTGAATCACAAGGCAAAACTTACACAAATGCTTTTGACTATTTAGCAAGCGTCTCCCAATCACACGGCCCGCAGATGCATCTTATAAAAGTTAATAATTTTGCAGATATAACACTCTCAAAAGCTACAAATATGTCTAACTTTAGCGAAGCTATAGCTCTTGTTAAAACTCCATCGAATGGCTACTTTATAGGTGGTCACACTATGGATGGCTCTTTAATTATCTTAAAACTTGACTCAAATGGCAACACTATCTTTAACAAATCATTTGGCACAAAAAACTATGACAGAATGAGTAACCTTATAGAGCTTAGCGATGGTGGAGTTTTGGCTGTTGGCTCTTCAACTACTACTCGTTCAACAAGTGACAATATTTTTCAAACAGGCTTAGGTTTAAATGATATCATTTTAACTCGCTTTAACAGAGATGGAAATATGTTGTGGAGTAAGAAATTTGGTACTAAGTATGATGATGTAGGCATTGATGCAGTTGAGGCTAGAGATGGCTCTATCTTAGTTCTTAGTACTACAAGCTATGATAAGCACAAAGATGTAACTCTTATGAGAGTAAGCCAAACTGGCGATAAAATATGGCTTAAGCACTACGAGTCAGAGAACCTTATAACTCCACACAAGATTATCAAACTAAGGGATGGAAATTTCCTAGTCTCTTTGAGCCAAAAAGATGAGATGAAGAGGGATCAGGTTAGACTTATAAAGTTTGACCTTCAAAAAAATGTCATCATTGACAATATCATAAGTACTACTTACGCAAGCGGATTAAAAGATATAAAAGAGTATTCAGATGGCACAATTGTTGGTGTAGGGTATGTCAAAGACACATTTAACACAGATGCTTTAGTTATGATGTGTGATTCTAACTTAGAGATGCTATATCAAGAGCATTATGGCGAAGAAAATTATGACATGTTAAACGCTGTAACCATACTAGAGAACTCACAAGCCGCAGCAGCTGGCATCTACACCTACAAAGATGAGCAAAACTCAAATATGTGGATAGTAAAAATAAACAGAGATGCAACCATAGCTCAAACTTCAACAAAGAGTCTAAATGTTTATGATGCCCTTTTAGAACTCTTTGCCAATGAGATAGATGCCAATAGCTTAAGGATTAAAGAGGATTTGACCATAGAGTTTTTACGCCATGGACTCCTGTTTAAAGTTGGGGAGTACAAGCTCACTAATGCACAAAAGATATTTCTAGATAGCATCTCGTCTCGGCTTGTTGATTTTTTATATAGGCACAGAGAGTTTATCGACACGCTTGAAGTAAACGGCCATACTTCTAGCGAGTGGAGCAAAAGTGGCTTTACAGATAGATATGTAAATAATGCAAAACTGTCGTTACAACGCTCATTTGAGACACTTAGTCACATCTTTAAAAAGCAAGAGTTAAAAAAACAAGAGTGGCTAAGCGAGATATTAAGAGGAAGTGGATTTAGCTACTCCAAGCGAGTTATGCATAGTGAGGGCGAAAACAGAGAGTACTCAAGAAGAGTGAGTTTTAAGGTTATCCTAAAATAACATCTCATAAGTACAACTTTTCTATCTTGTTAAAATAAAACACGCTACAATATTGCAATACTATGAGGTGGATGTATGAGAGAGACTAAAGAGTTTAACTTTTTGATTTTGGGTTTTTTTGTATTTTTAGGTTTGAGTGTTTTGGGTTATGCTATGCATAGTGCTGTATTAAAATACAAAGAGTTTGAAAGAAGTGTTACAGTTAAAGGCCTCTCTGAGAGAGAGTTTGAGTCCGATATTGTCATCTGGCCTATCAAGTTTGCTTTAGCTGGAAATGATTTGGAAAAACTCTATGTAGATTTAGAGAACAACACGCTAAAGATAAAAAGTTATTTAGAAAAAAATGACATAAAACAAGATGAGATAAGTTTTTCTATCCCCTCCATATTTGACAAGTCTGCACAGCAGTATGGCGATAGTGCAGAGTCAAAGTTCCGTTACACAGCAAACCAAACAGTAACTGTTTACTCTCAAAATATTCAAGCTGTAAGAAAGCTTCAAGCATCACTCTCTGAGCTAGGAAAACAAGGTATTGTCTTTATGAGTGATGATTATAATGCTCAGACTGAGTATATTTTTACTCGTCTAAATGAAGTAAAACCTCAGATGATAGAAGAGGCAACAAAGGAAGCAAGGATAGTCGCACAAAAGTTTGCACAAGATTCACAAAGCAGACTAGGAAAGATAAAAAAGGCTTCACAAGGTCAGTTTACGATCTCCCAAAGAGATACAAACAACCCTCATATAAAGAGTGTGCGTGTTGTATCAACAGTGGAGTATTATCTATCTGACTAGATATCAGCCATGCGAGAGAAATGAGTTTTTAAGCCGCTTAGCTCTTAAAAAATACCGATAGAATTAAACTTGATATTTAAAAAATTCAGCTCTATAGGTTATAATACTTCATTGAAAAAGGAGCCTAAACATATGAAAGACAAGATAAAAGTAGCCATAGCGGGCTATGGAAACCTCGGTCGAGGAGTTGAACTCTCAATCACAAACAACCCAGATATGGAACTTGTGGGAATATTCTCAAAAAGAGACCCAAAGAGTGTAAAGACTCTATTTAAAGATAGTAAGGTTTTTTTAGTTGATAATATTTTAGACTTTAAGGATGAGATTGATGTTTTAATCCTTTGTGGTGGTTCAAAAGATGACTTGCCTATCCAAGGTCCAAAATTATCAGCAAGCTTCAATACTGTTGATAGTTTTGACACACATGCAAAGATTCCAGACTATTTTCAAAGTGTTGATAAACCAGCAAAAGAGAATGATAAAGTAGCTCTAATCTCTATTGGTTGGGATCCTGGGATGTTTTCTATTAACAGACTCTATGGCGAGGCACTTCTGCCAGTTGGAGAGACCTATACTTTTTGGGGTAAAGGTTTAAGCCAAGGGCACTCTGATGCCATAAGAAGAGTTGATGGTGTAGCAGATGGTGTTCAGTATACTCTCCCATCTCTTGAAGCGATTGAGGAAGTTCGAAGTGGAACTAGACCGACACTAACGACAAAAGAGAAACACAAAAGAGAGTGTTATGTTGTACTTGAAGAGGGAGCAGACACTAGGCTTGTTGAAAACGAAATCATAACTATGCCTGATTACTTTGAGCCGTATGATACGACTGTACATTTTATAAGCCAAAAAGAGTTGGATAAAAACCATAACAAGATGCCTCATGGTGGATTTGTTATCAGAAGTGGAAGCTCAAACAAAGATAACAACCAAGTTATAGAGTATTCGCTAACTCTAGATAGCAATCCAGAGTTCACAGCAAGTGTCTTAGTAGCCTATGCTAGGGCTGCTTTTAGACTAAGTAAGATGGGAGATTTTGGAGCAAAAACTGCTTTTGATATAGCGCCAGGACTTCTTTCCATCAAGTCTGCAGATCAGCTTAGAGCTGAGCTTTTATAACTCTTACCAATAATTCTATATTGCGGGGATCCACTCCGCGATGTTATCTACACTTTAAAATAACCCAAACACGCTATAATTACTTCTCTTTATTACTATTGAATGCTCTGAATAATTATTAAGTTGGATCCAAAATCAAGTTCAAAATGACGCGGAATCTAGTTTATAGATTAACCAGAAGGCTCTACTAAAAAGGCTATAACATAGAACTTCAAAATATTTTATTATCTTATGCTTTTTATCTCTCTAGTGGCTTTGCTATATTAATCACACTTTTGCATATGCTTCATACAAGACGCTCGCCTACTTCTATGATAGTTTGGCTTTTGTTTATGATTATTTTTCCATATATTTTTATCCTGTTTTACTATTTCTTTGGAGTGAGAAAGCACTCTAGTAAAAATAAGAAAAATTCTCTTAATCTAAAAAAACCATCACAAAGCCCATCTTCTCATCCCATAGATAGACTTATCTTATCACACAATATTGCGCCAGCATCTAGTAACAATGACCTAACTCTTTATACAAACTCCCAAGAAGCTTATAGTGCCTTTATGAAAGCTCTAAAGAGTGCTACAAAGTCTATTGATTTAGCGGCTTATGTTGTTAAGATAGATGCTGTTACAGAAGTCATTTTTGCACTACTAATCAAAAAGGCCAAGGAGGGAGTAAAGGTTCGTCTTATCATAGATGCTATAGGCTCATACAAGCTTTATTTGTGGCAATTTCCCCTAAGAGAGCTAAGAGATGCTGGTGTTGTTATTGACTTTTTTGCTCCTATTTTCTCTTTTAAAAATATCACAAAACTAAACCTTCGCTACCATAGAAAGATCTTTATCATAAACAACCAAACTCTCTTTAGTGGTGGGATGAACCTCAGTAGTGAGTACATGGGCGAGACTTATGAGCAAGACCGCTGGCTTGATTTGATGTTTGAAGCAAAAGGTGATATTGTAAAGGGTTATATAGATGTTTTTAGCTCAGATATTGCCTATATACACAACCAAGAGGCTGTTCTCTTAGAACCATTGCAAGAAAGAGTTGGAGAGCATTTGCTCCAAGCACTTCCAAGTGGACCTGATGTAAAAGGTGATGCTCTTCTTGAAGTAGTTTTAAACTCCATCTATACAGCCAAAAGTAAAATCTGGATAATCACACCCTACTTCATACCTGATGAGTTTATACTTCAAGCGATGAAAATAGCTTCGCATAAAGGTATAGATGTAAAGATAATTACTCCTAAAAACTCAAACCATGCCATAGCGGACTTTGCTCGAAGTGGCTATATTAGAGATCTTTATGAGTTTGGTATAGATGTAGTTTTATATGAGGGAAAAATGATCCATGCTAAAGCGATGCTTTTTGATGATGAAACGCTCATCCTAGGTTCTAGTAACCTTGACTACAGAAGCCTACTACTAAATTATGAAATCGTGACCATCTCCTACGCAAAAGAGCATATAGAGCAGATGCAAGCATGGATGAAATCATTGATAGATGCAAAGCACACGAGGCTAAGAGATGCAGGTAGATTACGCCGCATCTTTGAAAACTCTGCTAGAATCTTTGCATCACAGTTGTAGCTTATGTTTTATCCAAAAAGCAAACCAATAGAGGGGTTTTTTCAAGATGCATCGCTAGAAGATAGCTTCTCGCTTTTGAGTTGGAACATTCATAAAGAAAATTTAAATCCAAAATTTAAACTCACCCTTAAAGAGCTTTTAGAAGAGAACTCTGTTGATTTTCTGCTCTTTCAAGAGTATAAAATAGACAAATCTTATGACATCATCATAGACCAATACAACTACGCAACTGCACCAAATATAGAGACAAAAAAACATCTCTACGGGGTGTTGACTGCTTCAAAAGCGACCATTGCCCACAAAACAGCATATCTCTCTAAAACAAAAGAGTTTTTCTTAGCAACAAAAAAAGCAAATCTTATCACCCATCACCACTTCAAAGACGGCTCACCACTTATCATCGTAAACCTTCACGCCATAAACTTTGTAAATGCAAAGATGTTCAAAGCAGAGCTTGATATGCTCTATGAACTTCTATATGGTTTAGACTGTGCTGTGATTGTAAGTGGTGATTTTAACAACTGGGGAGCTAAAAGGATTCGAGCACTAGAAGAGTTTGAGTACTCTTTAGGATACCAAAGAGCTCTCATAGAAGATGCAAAACATATAAAACAATTTTTAAAAAAACCAATCGATCATATATTTTACAAAAACCTAGATCTGCTCCATGCTAAGGCGATTGACACTAAAAAAATCTCAGATCACAACCCCTTAATCGCAAAGTTTGTGCAGGTAAAATAGTAAAATGCAGCAGACTCACTTTTGCTTAAATAGCGCGAAATTTTAAATGTCTTTTACTAAGGTAAAACCTTAGCTTTAGCGACATTTATTAAGCCTCAAATCCATATGCTGATTCTCTAAAAGTTAGGCGGACTTTGTCTTGTTTTAGTTTTTTGTATAGTTTGTACTTCGCCATTTCTAGCTCTTCATCATCTAGTTCTAACCCTGCTTTTAGCTCTTCATTTGACATTTGCGCGCTATCCATTGCAAAGAGTCTAAGCTCTTTTTTTGTGAGTTTTGATTTTAGCATTGCATATAAAACTTTGTCATCTTCTATAAATGATTCAATCTCCATCTTGCAAAATCTTGCTAGTAGCTCTCTAAAATTGTTCTCTTTGTTGTACTGTCTCCAGACGGTGTTTTGTAGCATCTATGTTTTTCCTTTAGTTTAACTCATCGAGTATTTTTGTTAAGTCTTTCTCTTTTATGATTATGTTTGCTTCTTTTTGCAAAATCTCTCTTGCACAAAAAGCGACTCTTGTCCCAGCGTGAGCGAACATACTAAGGTCGTTTGCTCCATCTCCACAGACTAGAGTCTCCTCTTCTTTGATGGCTAAAAGATTTTGAAGTCTTTGTAGCATGTCGCCTTTTGAGAAGCCAAACATCATATCTCCACCCACAAGACCTGTGAGTTTGCCATTTTTTTGGTGCAGTACATTTGAAAAATCTGCATCATAACCTAGTATATCTTTTGCATATGAAGTTGCACTTCTAAATCCACCGCTAAAGCAGACTACTCTCATGCCTCTTTTTTTAAGCTCGCTTATAGTCTCAATTGCACCGTTCATATATGGCAAGTTGTGGCTAATTTTCTCAACTACGCTATAGTCTAAACCCTCTAAAAGCTTAACTCTTTGTTGAAGCGATTCAAAAAAGTCAAGTCGCCCTGACATCGCCTCTTCTGTTATAAAACTCACTTCTTTACCTAAACCCAACTCCTCGGCAAAAAAATCGATAGTTTCGCCATCCATAAGAGTAGAGTCAAAATCAAAAACCGCTAACTTTAACATCTATATTGCTCTCTTTTGTTATAATGCTGCAATTATACCCACTTAGGATTTTTTTTGTTCACAAAACTTATAGATAAATTGAAAAATGGCACATATATAACGCTTGAGACAACTCCTTCAAACTCGCCACAGTTTGCACCCATCATAGACAAGATAGAAGAACTTGGACTTCAGCACTTAGTCGATGGTTTCTCAACCACAGACAACCCTTTAGCAAAACTAAAGTACAACTCGCTCTTTGCGGCAAAGATGCTTCAAGATAGGTTTAACAAGCCAGTTTTAGCCACTATGACTATGAGAGATAGAAACAAAATAGCACTCCAATCAGATCTCTTAGGCGCTAACGAAGTTGATGTTCGTGCTATCTTAGCACTTACTGGCGACCCTGCAAATATCTCAGATCAGCCTCATACAAAAGGTGTTTTTGAAGCAGATAGCACACTTTTACTAGATATCATCAGTGCTTTTAATGCTGGGATGAGTTATGCTGGAAAACCGCTAGGGCACAAGCCGCAAGAGATCTATCCTTTTGCAGTTGTAAACTCCTATGCAAAAAATCCAAAAACACTTCAAAAAAAGATGCAAAAGAAGATAAAACATGGTGCTCTTGGCATTATTACTCAACCCGTGTATGACGTAGAAAATGCGAAGATGCTACTAGAGTTGATTGAAGCTGCTAACAGAGAATCTCTACCTAAGTACAAAGAGGCTGAACTTATTTTAGGGATCTTTCCCATCACAAAGCTTCGCACTGCTCAGTTTTTATCTGCTCATGTCCCAGGTATAAATGTTCCAGATAGATGGATAGAGATGCTAAGAGTTGCAAATAAAAGAGGCGAAGCTGAAGAGTACAAAGTTGGTTTTGAACTTAGTAAAACTCTCTTTGAATCCATAAAAGAGCTACATCCAAAGATACACTTAATGAGTGCAAATCAATTTAACCTAGCAAAAGAGATATTAAAATAGTTTTTCTAAATCATCTGTGCTAGCGATATCTTCTTGAGCGATATTAAGTTTTTTATATGACAAGGTGACATTTGTTCCATCCAAAATCTCTTCAAGTTCACCTATATAAGACTCTATATCAAACTCATTTTTACTAAGAACTACAAAGTCATCCCCATAGATTCTAAAGATTAGGTCAGTTGTGTTTAGAGAGTCAAGTTTATTGGCAAATTTGCTTAGGAGTTCATCTCCTTTTACCCAACCATGAGCAGTGTTGTACTGACTAAAGTTATGAAGATATGCTACGCAAAGATGTTTCATATTAAACTCATTTGAACTATTATATGCTAAAACAAAATCCAAATATGCTTTATTATATATACCAGTTACTTGGTCTTTATAGAAGTAAACAAATCTCTCTTTTTCTATCTTACTCTTTGGTAGTTGAGTAATGTTGTGTTCTAGTTTTACACCTTTTAGCGCTACGCTTGCTGCTTTTACTATCTCAGGATTGAACTGTTTTGAAGCTAGTTCATTTAACTCTTTTATAGCTGTTTGTACACTTTTTCTGGCTTTATATATTCTGTTAGTAGTCATCGCATCAAAGGCATCTGCTACAGTCATTATTTGTGAAAGGATAGGAGTCTCATCGCCTTTTAGTCCTTGAGGATAACCCCCTCCATCATACTGTTCATGGTGATGGCGGACTATCTCTGCTATATCTTTATAGATATCAACACTATTTAGCAGTTCATAGCTAACTACAACATGTTCTTTAATGATTTCATACTCTAGGTTGTTTAATCTACCTGGCTTTAACAAAATAGAATCAGGTGTAGAGATTTTGCCAATATCATGAAGCATACAAGCTCTATATAGATCTTCTATCTTGTCGTCACAACAACCCATTTCTTTAGCTATAAGAATCGAATATTTTGCGACTCTTTGAGTATGTCCTGCTGTATAACTATCCCTTTTTTCTATGATATTTACTAAAGAAAAAATATGCTCTTCATAGTCTTTAACTTTTTTCTCAACTATCTCTCTGGCTTTTTTTCTACCATATAAAATAACTCCTAAGCCTAGAAGATAGACTATAAAAATTATCCCTGTATTTAAAAGTATATTTTTTAAAGCTTCATTATAGTACCACTTCATTGGTATAGAGACAGAGACTCCACCTCTTATGTCTCCAACCTTGTAGCCCTGAAAAGCGTGACACTTCAGACATGACTGTTCAGTTTTTAGTGGATGTATATAACGAAAATACTCTTCTGTGTCTATATCAGTTTTTGTATATGTTGGTTGTCCTGTAAGTTCTATTTTTCGAAGTGCTTCTTCTTCCCAGGCATCTGCTTTATTTTTAGGATTCATAAGTATTCTACTTGTTATATGCCCTTTTGTTCCATAAAAATCACTATAATCTTTCATCATTTGTGAAAGTGAATATGCTGGATTCATAAGGGTTAGTTGTTGCGATGCTGAAGTATTTACATCACGATTTTCTACATGAGAGAGATATGGATTTGGTTGTGTTTTTTCAGTAATTGGTACATATATACCACCGTGAGATGCTATCCATTTACGATATGCGATATCTTTTTTAACACTAACCACAGCTTCATTTTTTGCTAAAATAGTTGCATATTCATAGTCTCTATACATAGAAACAAGAGCTGCTATAAGCATCAAAACACTCCAAGAGATTATAAGCATGTAAACGATTTTATTGATAAATTTACCCTTATAACCCACAAAAGTCCTTTAATTGTACTAGAACGTATTGTACAATAATTTTTGCTATAATTGCATTTGTGATTTATGAAGATACTAGGAATATTTATGATTGATTTAAAACTACTACAAAAAGATTTTGACACTATGAGTGCTAAGCTTATTCGCAAGGGCGTTGACCTTGAACTTATAGAGAGATTAAGAGAAAAAAATGAGGAGTTAAAAAAAGCAAAAGTAAGCTTTGAAACACTTCAGGCACTTCAAAACTCCATGAGCAAGGAGTTTGGCATCTACAAAAAAGAAGGTAAAGATATAAGCGAGTTAAAGCGAAGAGTAGATGCCAACAAAGTTGTTATAAGTGAAGCCTTAGAAATTCAAAGAGTAGCAGATGCCGAGCTTGAAGCTATAGCAATGTCAATTCCAAATATCCCAGATGATGATGTAGCAGATGGCGCTGATGAGAATGATAACGTAGAGATAAAAAAAGTTCTAACTCCTCGTGAATTTAGCTTTACTCCAAAAGAGCATTGGGAGCTGGCTGAGCAAAATGGTTGGATAGATTTTGAGACTGGCGTAAAACTAGCCACTTCAAGATTTTCAGTAAGCTTTGGCATGGGTGCAAGACTAGAGCGCGCACTTATAAACTTTATGCTTGACTTTAACCGAAGTCGTGGATTTGCTGAAGTGAGTGTACCCGCACTTGTAAACAGAGCTGCACTAGAGGGGACTGGACAACTTCCAAAGTTTGAAGATGACCTCTACAAGATAGAAGATCAAGAACTTTTTTTAATCCCAACAGCGGAAGTTCCTCTAACAAATATTTTCCAAGATAAGATACTAGCATCTGAAGAACTTCCCGTTAAAATGACTGCATATACCTCTTGTTTTAGAAAAGAAGCTGGAGCTGCAGGACGCGATACAAGAGGGATGATAAGACAGCATCAGTTTCACAAAGTTGAGCTTGTGGTTATCTCGCATCCTGATAAAAGTGATGAGATATTTACTGAGATGGTTGAGTGTGCATCTGATATATTGACAGCCCTAGAACTTCCTCATCGCTTAGTGAGCCTATGCACAGGCGATTTAGGTTTTAGTGCAGCAAAAACTATAGACCTAGAAGTTTGGTTACCAGGACAAAACACCTACCGCGAAATCTCATCTGTAAGTAACACAAGAGAGTTTCAAGCAAGACGCGCAAAAATCCGCTTTAAAGATGGCAACAAAAATTCAATGCTTCACACGCTAAATGGAAGTGCTTTAGCAGTTGGTAGAACTCTAGTAGCCATTATGGAGAACAATCAGCAAGAAGATGGAAGTATCACTATCCCTGAGGTTTTAAAACCATACTTGGGGATGTGATTTTTTATCTAAATAAGCCATCAACTAGACTTTAAAGTTTATGTGACTTTTCAAACCCTCAAGATATCCTGAATCAAGTTCAGGATGACGCAACTATGTCATTTTTATATTTTTTACTAAATAACCCTGCTAAATTATTGTTTTTTTGAGATCCTTTTTCTATGATAATTTCAGCTATTATAGTTATAATAATGTCATTTTTTGACACAGAGGGATGTTTTTTGAATATTGCCAGATTTAGTAGATTATTATTCCCGATTTTCTTATTGTTACTAATTGCTTCTATCGGTTATATGCTTATCTCTAGTAAAAATAAAGCTTTGATAAATGAGAGATA
>JAVEST010000073.1:0-10129 GCA_034006465.1 Sulfurimonas sp.
TTCACATCAATTTATAAAATATGTACAAATATATATAATATTATTGGGTATAATTTCGGACAATGAATAGGCTACAAGAATACTTAAGCTCTCACGAAATAAGCGAGATGCATCCATCTGATATTGCTAAGATTTTAAAAGAGTTAGAAGACAGCGATTTAAATGAAGCTATCAAACTAGTTCCTAAAGATTTAGTCGGTGATGTAGCTCTCGCACTTCCTGATAGATACTTTGACTTCGTAGTCGAGTCCTTAAGCGTAGATGAGCTTTCTCATGCTGTAACAGAACTTGAATCAGATGACCAGCTAGAGTTTATGCAAGAACTTGAAGAGGTTGACGAGAGTGTAGCATCACAAGTTTTTGATATCCTAAATGAAGTAGATAAGCGAGAAATTACCAAGCTTCAAACATATGAGGATGAAGAAGCTGGTGCATATATGCAGCTTGAAGTCTTCACAGCTGAAAAAAATGAAATAGTTCAGGATGTCATAGAACGATTTGCAAGATTAAGACATGCAAATAAGCTTGAAAATATCCAAAATCTATTTATAACTGATAATAATGCTAAATTAGAATATACTATCGGTTTAGATGATATACTTATATTTGATTTTTCAAAAACCTTACAAGAAAACATTGAGCTTAGTGGTGATAGTTTTGAGCCTAAAAAAGGTGTGGATATTGATGATATAAAACTCATTGTCCACGACTTTAAGGAGTATGACCTCTCAGTTATGCCAATAGTAAATAGCTATGGCATCTTAGTTGGTCGTATAACCTCAGATGATATTTACGATATCATTAACGAACAAGCAACTGAGCAGATGTATAATCTCGCTGGTGTTGATGATGAAGCAGAAGAAAATTATGAGATACTTGAAGCTGGAAAGAAACGAGCAACATGGCTCTCACTAAATCTTTTTACCGCTATAGGTGCATCTTTTGTTATTGGCTCATTTGCCGCAACGATAGAGAGTGTTATAGCTTTGGCGATTCTAATGCCGATCGTTGCATCTTTGGGTGGAAATGTTGGCATACAGAGTCTTACAGTCGTTGTAAGGCAGTTAGCCCTTGGAGAGATACCTAGAAAAGAGGCTAAAAGGATTGTAAAAAAAGAGGTGTCAATAGCCCTTATAAACGGTTCTATCTTCGCCATCATCATGGGAATTATTGCTGGTTTATGGTTCAATATGCCAATGCTAGGAGTAGTAATTGCTCTGAGTATGGTTATAAATTTTTTTGTTGCTGGTTTTTTTGGTGCAGTTATACCGCTGTTTTTTAGAAGGATGGAGATAGATCCAGCTATTGGGAGTGCAGTTATCTTAACAACTCTAACAGATGTTGTAGGCTTTTTTAGTTTCTTAGGGCTTGCAACATATATTTTATTATAAAAGGATTATTAAAACTAAATGGAACTATTAGTACTATTTTTTGTTTTGTCAGTAAGTGTCTCATTTTTATGTTCGATATTAGAATCAGTTCTTTTGTCAGTGACTATGTCATATATATGTGTCTTAGAAGAAGAAAAACCAAGTGTTGGAGCTCTGCTTAGATCTCATAAAAAACATATCAACAAATCAATCGCTTCGATTTTAATCTTAAACACCATAGCTAACACTCTAGGCGCAGCTGCTGTAGGTGCTCAAGCTGCTAAACTTTATGGAAACGATGCTGTGGTTTATGTTTCTGTAGTTCTAACATTTGTAATACTTTTTTTATCAGAAATTATCCCAAAAACTATAGGTGCCATCTACTGGAAACAACTAGCTCCAATGTCGGCTGGAATTATTAGATTTTTTATTTTTATAACCTATCCAATCATTTTAAGCACCCTTTTTGTTACAAATAAAATCTCTAAAGGTAAAGAGAGCTCTCATGCTCTTACAAAAGAAGAGTTGCTTCATAGCATGTATCTGAGTGAAGATGATGGGCTGATCGACGAAAAAGAGTCAGACTTTATAGAAAATATTTTAAAACTTAATAAGATAAAAGTTAGTGAAGTACTAACACCTAGAAGTGTTGTCTTTGCTGTTGAAGAAAATATGACAATAAAGGAAATTATAGAGACGCAACCTGCCATTTTTAAAGTATCTCGCATACCAGTTTATCGTGGATCTATGGAAGATGTTACAGGCATCGTCTTAACTAAGAAGATTTTTAAACAAGCTTTAGTAGATGATAGTGTTAGTGTTAGTTCTATAAAGAAAAGGATATATACTATAAATGAAAATATTCCAGTCTCAAAAGCACTTGACCTTTTTATAGCAAAAAAAGAACATATGTTCTTGGTTCTTGATAATTACGACCAAACAGAGGGAATTTTGACACTTGAAGATTGTATTGAGACAGTTTTGGGTGTTGAAATAGTTGATGAGAGCGATTCTACAGATGATATGAGACAGTTAGCTAAGATGAGAATGAAACAAAGAAGAAAAGAGAAGATAAATACTGAGAATTAAAAAATAACGCCTAAGCTAAAAAGGGGAAGTTTGCTAAGGCGTTATTCAAGGGAAGTGGTAAAAGAAATCTACATACCATAAAAAATTCTGGTTCTATATCTCTCTTTTTCACTTATGATTATAAGTTTATAAAGTGTAAATAAAGTGTCAAGCTAATTTCTTGGTTCTTTTTTTATAATAACCCCATCAATAGCATTGATTTGAAGTGTATAACCTTTTGTTTTAGCTTTATAAACCAGATAGATGCCAACATGTGTAAGCTCTATCTCCATTGCATCTTCATTAGTCTCTTTTTTGACTATCTCTCTCGCTTGGTCTTCGTTTATGTTACTAACTTCTCTCATTTTTTGGTCATTTTTGATATTTACAAGAGGAGCTTTGTTATACCCATGGATAGAGCTATGCTCTAGTGGAGTCATTGGTGTACTCTCTTGTGATGCAAAAGCAAAGAGGGGAATAAAAAACAGTACAACTAAGTGTTTCATAATATAACCTTTGATGTTTTTAAATAGTTGCTCGTATATGCAACTACATTATGAAGTGTAGCAATTTAGTGTTAATAAGACATTATTTTTTTTAATTTTAAAAATTACATAAGCTAGATAAAACATAAACCTTAAATCAACTGCTTTTTAACAAACTCCATATAGTAACCCTCTTCGGCTTCTAACTCATCGTGAGTCCCACATTGAACTATCTTGCCTGCATCTAAAACATAGATGGTTTGCGCATTTTTAACAGTACTGAGTCTGTGCGCTATAGTTATAACTGTTTTATCTTTTAAGAGTGGTTCTATGATGGCTTGAAGCTTTGCCTCGGTGTGAACATCTAGAGCTGATGTTGATTCATCAAAGATTACAATGCTTGGATTTGCAATAATCATCCTAGCTATGCTAAGTCTCTGTCTCTGCCCGCCTGAGAGTCTAACACCGTGACGACCGACGATAGTATCTAGCCCATCATCCATCTGCTCTATCATCTCTTTGAGTTGCGCTATCTCTAAGGCTTTGTAAATATCCTCATCACTAACATGTTCATCACCCATAGTTATGTTAAATCTTAGGCTAGAGTTAAAGAGGATCGGCATCTGCAAAACTAAAAAGACTTTTTGTCTTAGTGAGCGTTTATCAATCTCCTCAATATCTAGCGAGTTGTACTTTAACTCCCCGCCGCTCTTCTCATAAAACCCAGACAAAACTTGAGCCAAAGTTGTTTTACCGCTTCCACTAGCTCCGATAAAAGCTATCTTACTTTTGGCTCTTATATCAAGGCTGATATTTTTTAGTATAGGTTTTTCATCTGCATAGGAGAAATTTAAGTCTCTTAGAGAGATATCTACATCTTTTTCTTCTATCTCTTTTGTGCCACTTACTTGAGTTTTTAGGTTTAGTATTTTGTTGATTCTCTCTAGTGCACTTTTGGCTGATGCGTAGCTGTACTGCATGGTTAAAATATCTTGCACAGGAGTCATAATAAACCAGATATATCCAAACATTGCAAACATCATTCCGACGCTAAGGTCACTATATGCCACAAGCAAAAGCCCAGATGCACGGATAAGCTCAAACATTACTAAAAAGATAGTATAAGAGAGTTTTTCATAAGCTACACTTTTATATCCATACTCATTTGAAGTTGTTTGGACTTTTTTTGCATGCTTTGTGGCTTCACTAAAAAAATACTCTTCTTTGTTTGATGCCTTTATCTGTGCGTAGAGATCTAGTGTTTCGCCTAAGTTATTTTGAAACTCCTCTATTGCACTGTTTTCATCTCTTTTTAGTCTTCCTGTAATGGCTGCCATTTTTTTACTAAGTATCATGATAAGAGGTTGGACTATAAGGATGAGGATGCCTAAAATCGGGTCGATGATAATCATCACGATGCCAACTGCCACTAGGGTTAAAACTGAGGAGATAAACTTGCTAACACTTGTGATGATAAAGTTATCAAGCGTGTTTACATCTGTTACAAGGTTTGAAGTGATAGCACCTGAACCTAGAGTTACATACTCATTCATAGAGGTGATTTTTAGATGCTCGATGAGTCTAACTCTTATCATATAGGTTACATATTTCGAGATTTTTGTAAAAACTTTAGTGATGATAACACCAAAAAAGTAGTATATAAATCTTAGTAGTATGACCATTAAAGTGACTATGGCGATGTAGTAAAATGCAGTTGTGCTACCTAAAAAAAAGTCTATGTTTTTTACAAAAAAAGCGGGTTTATCAAGAAGAATCTCATCTACCATGATAGGCAGCATCAATGGAACAGGGATGCTAACTAAAATGGCTAAAAGTGTTACGATTTGACCGTAAATCAAAGAGGGCTTGTTATCTAAAATAAGCCTATATATACTTTTTAGGGTAATTTTTGAATCTTTCATCTCTTACCCCAAGTAGTCATTTTAAGTATTTGCATCTAGTGCATTTTTGATTCGTAAAATCGTCTCATTTTTACCGATGATAGCCATAACAACATCCAAGCCTGGACCACTCGCTTTTCCTAGTAGTGCTACGCGAAGAGGCTGACCAATCTTGCCAAAACCTATGCCCATCTCATCCACTAACTCTTGCATCGCATCGTGATAGTCACTAGGCAGATGCAACTCATCTGAGTTTTGAAGTTTTAGGCTAAAGGCACTTAATACCTCTGCCGAATCCTCTTTAAAAGCTTTTTTTACAGCCTTTTCATCATAAAATCTTGGAGTTGCTAAGATCTCTTTAGTAAGCTCTGCCATCTCTTTTAATGTTTTTGCTCTCTCTTTTATAGCATCTAGTAAGATCTCTTTTTTATCATGTGAAGTTAAAACTAAGTCAAACTCACTAAGAAGTTCTGCTAAGACTTTGTTAGTGCTGTTTTTAAGGTAGTGAGCACTTAACCAGTCTAGCTTTTGAGTGTTATAGATAGATGCTGATTTGTTTATATCTTTTGGGTTAAAGTGAGTTATCATCTCATCCATACTAAAAATCTCTTGATCTCCATGACTCCAGCCTAAACGAACTAAAAAGTTTAGAAGTGCCTCAGGAGTGTAGCCCATGTTTTTATACTCCATAACATCAGTAGCCCCATCTCTTTTTGAGAGTTTTTTACCCTCTGAGTTGTGTATCATAGGAACATGATAAAACTTTGGAATCTCAAAACATAAAGCCTCATATATAACTATCTGTTTTGGGGTGTTTGAGAGATGATCATCACCACGAATAACTTGATTTACGCCCATTAGATGGTCATCTACTGCTACAACAAAGTTATAAGTTGGTGAGCCATCAGCTCTTGCTATTACAAAATCATCTAAGATATCATTTGCTTGAAATTTAACATCGCCCTTAACTCCATCACGAACAATAATCTCCGTGTTTTGAGGTGCTTTGATGCGGATAACTGGTTCAATCCCCTCAGGTGCTTCCCCATCAAAATCACGATATCTTCCATCATACATAGTTCTTTGCTTATTTGCCATTTGAGTCTCACGAAGTTCTGCAAGCTCTTCTTTTGACATATAACACTTATAGGCTTTTTTTTCATCTAGTAGTTGCTTGATATATTTAGCGTATATCTCATCTCTTTGTGATTGATAGACTATCTCTCCATCATGCGTTAAACCTAACCATTCAAAAGCTTTGAGAATAGCATCTGCTGCTTCTTGTGAGTTTCTTGCTTTATCTGTATCTTCTATGCGAAGAAGAAATTTTCCACCATTTTTTTTAGCCCAAAGATAGGAAAAAAGAGCGGTTCTTAAACCACCAATATGAAGATAACCTGTAGGAGAGGGAGCAAAACGAGTAACAACCATGAAAGAGCCTTTTATTTTAAGAAGTTTAGTAGTGAGATTTTAGAGAGTTTTTCGTTAATATATGGTAAAAGACTAGAGTTTGGGTCCATTTTAGACAAGTATTGGCTAAAAAAAGATAAAATAATCTCTTTTATATTGATTGTGACACACTAAGGCTGCGAAAATTTATTTTCAAGAGCTAAAAGATAAATAATTTATTAGGATAGTAAATGCAAAAAATAGTTTTAACAATTTTACTAGCTTTATCGCTTGAAGCTAAAATGATAGACGGCGTAGCAGTTGTAGTAAAAGGCGAGGCGATAACTCTACAAGATATAAAAAAAGAGATGCAACTCTCAAAAGTCAATGCAACAGCAGCTACTGATGCTCTTATAAGAAAAGCGCTAGAACTTCAAGAGGTAGATGAGAGAAAAATCACAGTTGATAGTGCCGAAGTTTATGATGATATAAAAAAATCAGCTGCAAGAAATGGACTAAATGTTAGTGAGTTTTATGAGGCTATCAGAGAGTCCAATGGCTTGACTTCTGTAGAATTAAAAGTAAAAGTAAAAGAAAAACTCTTATCCCAAAAACTATACTCATCTATCGCCTATAGTTCCATGGATGAACCAAGTAATGATGAGATAGAGAGCTATTATAAGCTTCATAGAGAGTCGTTTATGCATCCAAGCGGCTTTAATGTTGTTATTTATAATGCACAAAACAAGCAAAGACTCCAAGAAAAAATAGACAATCCTATGTTTTACTCCCCAGATATTACAAGCTCTGAAGAAAACCTCCCATACGATAGAATCGCTCCAGAGTTGGCTCAACTTTTAGAGAGTACTCCACTAAACAGCTTTACGCCTGTGGTTCCAAATGGGCAAGGTGCGTATGTGAGTTTTTATATAAAAGAGATAGAAGCTGCAAAAGAAGCAGATGTAGAGAGTGTGAAAAATCAAGTTGTAAATATGATTATGGCAGAACAAAGGGAACAAGTTTTAGGCAACTACTTTGCAAGACTTCGCCATAATGCTGATATAAAGATGATTAGAAATGTTGAGTGATGAAAATTTTATAAACATAGCAGCAGAGATTTCAACTGCTTCAAAATGTGTCTCAAAGCAAGTTGGTGCAGTTATTGTAAAAGATGGCAGGATTTTAAGCACTGGCTACAATGGAACTCCATCTGGTTTTATAAACTGTTGTGAGTATTGGAAAGATGAGTACACAAAAGAGCATCATGAGTGGTCGAAAACTTATGAGATCCACGCAGAGATGAACGCCATCATTTGGGCTGCAAGAAAAGGCATATCTATAGAAGATGCTACTATCTATGTGACGCTAGAGCCTTGTAGTGAGTGTAGTAAAAATCTTATTGCGAGTGGGATAAAAAGAATCGTTTATGCAAAAGAGTATGAGCATACTCACTCAGAAGTTATTTCAAAATTTTTAAAAGACAACGGAGTTAGTATAGAAAAACTCCCATCAACTATAGTAGAGGTTAAAGATGCAAGATAAAGAACAACAAGAACTAGAAGCTGAGATAGGAAGGCATATGCTCCAGCCCCAAAATTATGGGGAGATGCCAGATGCTGATTGTGTTGGTATTGGTGTAGATAACGCAACTAAAACATACGCCATCATGTACTTAAAGCGAGATAGCTCTCACATCATAGATGTGAAGTTTGGAACTAATTCAGCAGGGCCTGATACGGCTACCCTCGGCTCACTTCTTAGTGAGATGATAAAGGGAGAGTCTATAGTAAATGTCTTAGTTACTGTTTTTGGACTAGAAGAGGACTTAAAAGAGTCATACGCAAACATAGAGAAGCCAAAAGTAGATACAAGTAAACCAGAGGGTGAGCAGGTTGAACATATCTCAACTGCACATCAAGATAGCGCAAACATTATCCTAACTGCTTTTCGCGCTGCTATGCGCCACTATGACAGAAAACAAGAGGGCATAGAAGAAGAACACTTTGAGATGAGCATAGTAAAGACCTGCCCATACTCAAGTGGCGATTGTGCTTTTGTGAAAAAGGCTAAAGATAGCTAGAGATTTTAAAATCTGAGCCGTAGTTCTCTTCGGAAGCGATGCTTTTAGGAATGCTAACCAATGGCATTCTCCACGATGAGCTTCGCCTTGTACAATCTTAAAACTACTATGTAGTTTACAAGCCTTTTAGACGAGGTTAAAACCTCGCTTCCGAAAAACGTTACAAAAATTAAAAATAACTAAAAATTAATTTTGTAAAAACTTAGCAATGATGGAAGTTGGTCGTCCTATGATGGCTCTAGAGTCCTTAAAAATTACAGGTCTTTCTATAAGAATAGGGTGTTGTATCATGGCATCTACAAGTTTGTCATAATCATCCTCGTCCTTTAGATTTAACTCGCTATAGATGTCCTCTTTTACTCTCATAAGCTCTCTAGGATTCATCCCAAGCATACTCAAAGCGGTCGTGATTTCATCTTTTGTAGGGATTGTTTTTAGATACTCAACAGCTTCGACCTCGCATCCATTCTCATCTAAAATAGCTAATGCTTCACGACATTTTGAACAACTCGGGTTATACCAGATAGTAACCTCTTTCATAAAATTTCCTTTTTGCGTAGTTTACACTAAGTTTTAAAACATAACTAAATTAAAGTATAATTGAGCGCTCTGAAGAGTTATTAAGCTAGATCCTGAATCAAGTTCAAGATGATGCGCATCTCGTAAGTTAGTACTTGAGGTGGAATCTAGTTTATAGGTTAAACAGAGGATTCAATTGTAAGATATAAAATAACCCAAAAAGTAGTAAATATGTTAAGTATTGATTTAAAATCAAAGAGTTCACTTGAGATTCTTGAAGTTTTTGAGTCCCTTTCTCTCAAGCCTAAAGAGATGCTAGAAGTGGAGATTTTAGAGAGTGATTTGGACTCTTTTGGTATTAAGTCTTTTGTAGATTTGGCACAGATATTTTTTTTAAAAATGCTTCTTCCTTTACAAAAAGATGACAAGACTATCGTTTTAAGATTTTCTAAGCTCGATGAGAGCAACTCTTTTCATAAGTCGCAACAAAGTAGTGAGAAGTATGGTGTTGGCAGTGAATTTTTTAGTATTGACAAAACAGAGCAGTTTAGTTTTTTATATCACTATAAAAAAGCTTTGGAATTTGTTGGCTTAAAGGGCAAAAGGCAGATTTTAAATCTTGGCATCAACAGAGGTGATGAGTTTAGAGTTATAGAGCAGATGCTAGAAAAAGAGCTATTTGATAAGAAGAGTTTTGTTGGAGTTGACTACTGCGCATCTGCAATAGAGCATGCGAAAAAGGAGTTAAATTATCCAAATGCCGAGTTTATTTGCCACGATATAAATGCCCTAGATGAGTTAAACTTAGCTAAATCTGACTTGCTTATTTCTATAGGAACCTTGCAGAGCTCTAGCTTGAGTTTTAACGCTTCGTTTATGCATATATATCAAAATTTCATTGAAGATGGCGGCGCTATTGTGCTTGGTTTTCCAAACTCAAGGTGGTGTGATGGCGAGATGGTTTATGGCGCAAAAGCACCAAATTACGCTTTTAGTGAGATGAGCTTAGTTTTAAAAGATATTCACTTTTGCAAAAAATATCTTCAACAAAAGAAGTATAGAGTAGTCATAACTGGCAAAGACTACCTTTTTTTAAGTGCAAGAAAGATTTAACGATGAGCTCCGCACTGTGTGCCTTATAAGCCTTATCTTGCGAGGTTAAAACCTCACTTCCGAAGAGGTGTGTGGCTTATAAGCCTTATCTTGCGAGGTTAAAACCTCACTTCCGAAGAGATGTGTGGCTCTGAAGCTGGCAAGGCTTTCGGAGGCGATGCTTCAGCTTCGCACTGTATGGCTTAAAAGCCTATCTACGAGGTT
>JAVEST010000057.1:0-11414 GCA_034006465.1 Sulfurimonas sp.
ATGATTAGACTCTTTAGTTTATCACTAAACTCTCCGCTAAATCCAGTTCCAACTATGGCCTCAACTAAAACCTCGCATCTCTCTAGTGAGTCTATAATTTTAACGCCAATAGCATCACAGCGTTTTTGTTGCAGTTTAGCCATCTCTGATTTTGGCTCTTTTGCATGGTAGATATAAACCTTATAGTCGCCATGCAAAAGTCTTGCGAGTGCGATTCCATCTGCGCCATTGTTACCGCTTCCACAGACGATGATGACCTTTGCATCTCTTTTAAAGTTCTCTCTTATAAATGAAGCCATCCCATCTGCAGCGTGTTCCATAAGTAAATCTTCACTAAGCCCAAACTCCGTGTAGCATCTCTCATCAAGAGATGCTACTTCATCAAAAATTCTTTGCATCTAACACCTTCTCTATTGCCTCTGGCATGATGGAGAATTCAAGTTCTTTTATCTTTTTGGTAAAACTTTCCATTGTTTCATCTTCGCATCTTAAAAAGCTCTTTTGCAAAATAATCTCTCCAGCGTCAAGCTCGCCATTTACATGATGCACACTCACTCCACACTCAGCATCTTGACTCAAATAACTCTGCTCTATAGCCTTTGCGCCTTTGTATTTTGGAAGAAGTGAGGGATGAAGATTTATTGCTTTTATATTTGAGGTAAAGACTTCTGTTAGGATTCTCATAAACCCACTAAGAACTACCAAATCTGGCTCGTATTTTTTTATCAGCCCTACAAGTTCCTTATCAAAACTCTCCCTTGAGTCGTATCCAGCATGCTCTAAAACTTCTGTTTTCACACCTAATTCTTGGAGCTTTATATGCCCTTTGGCATCTCTTTTGTTTGAGATGCCACAAACTACTTTACACTTTTTGTTGTGCATTTTTTTTACAATATTTTGGGCGTTAAAACCATCGCCGCTAAACAAAATTACTATTTTTTTCATGCAAGAATTATACACATATGAAGCTAAAGAGGATATAATCGCACTATGAATTATATAGAGATTGCACAAGAGACTTTAAACATAGAAGCACAAACACTACAAGATGCTGCAAAAAACATCACTGATGACTTCGTCAAAGCTGTTGAGACCATACTTGCATGTAAGGGAAAGCTCATTGTCACAGGCGTTGGAAAGAGCGGACTCATTGGAGCAAAAATAGCTGCAACACTCGCATCTACTGGGACTCCTAGTTTTTTCTTACATCCTACAGAAGCACTCCACGGAGACCTAGGAGTGATAAGCAAGGATGATGTTGTTTTAGCCATCAGTTATAGCGGAGAGAGTGAAGAGTTAAGCTCGATACTTCCACATGTAAAGAGATTTGATACTCCACTTATTGGGATGACAAGAGATAGAACTTCAACGCTTGCAAAGTATAGCGATGCTGTAATAGATGTGATCGTAAAAAAAGAGGCTTGTCCACTTGATAGCGCACCTACGAGTTCTACAACTCTGACTCTAGCTTTAGGAGATGCTCTTGCAGTTTGCCTTATGCGTGCTAGAGGCTTTAAAAAGAGTGACTTTGCATCTTTTCATCCAGGTGGAGCTTTGGGCAAAAAACTCTTCATAAAAGTTAAAGACCTTATGAAAAAAGAAAATCTCCCTATCATCAAAAAAGATACAAAAGTAAAAGATGCCATAGTTAAGATCTCAGAGGGAAGACTTGGAACTGTTTTGATTGTAAATGAAGACAACAAGCTTATAGCGCTTGTGAGTGATGGCGATATTCGCCGTGCTCTTTTAGAAGAGGATTTTTCACTTGAAGACAATATTTACAAATACGCAACAAAAAATCCAAAAGTTCTTGATGATGAAGAGATACTAGCAAGTGAAGCTCTTGTGCTAATCGAAGAGATGAAGATACAACTCTTAGTAGTAACAGACAAAAATAAAAACATTAAAGGCGTACTACACATTCACACGCTTATAGAAAAAGGAATCTCGTAAAGATGAGACTAAACAAATACATTGCACACCACTCAAGCTACTCTCGCCGTGAGGCAGACAAGGCAATAACAGATGGTTATGTAAGAATAAACGGAGAGATAGTTGATAACCCAGCTACACAGGTTGTAGAGGGCGAAGATATCGTCTATGTAAGTGGAAAACAGATTACTGTAAGAGACAAATACACAGTTATAGTCTATAACAAACCAAAAGGCGAACTTGTAACTAAGAGTGATCCACGAGGGCGAAAGACTATCTATGACTCGTTAGAGAAACAGTACAAACACTATGTTCCCATCGGAAGGCTAGACTTTGCAACTGAGGGGCTTTTGCTTCTTACAGATGCTTCAAAGATTGCATCTGCACTTATGAACTCAAACCTTGAGAGAGTCTATAAAGTAAAAATCAAAGGTCACATCACAAAAGAGATGGAAGATGCGATGATGAACGGCCTAGAATTAACAGATGCTACAGCTGGCGGACACTCTCACTCTAAAGTAACTAGCATGACTTTTTCACCTTTTATAGGTTATAAGATTCATAAAAGTGAGCAAAACTACTCCATCTTAAAGATTGCAATTGCTGAGGGTCAAAACAGAGAGATAAGAAGATTTTTCGCTCACTTTGGCGCAGAAGTGGCAGACTTAAAAAGAGTAAGTTTTGCAGAGATAGAGCTCAATAACCTACCTACTGGAAAAGTGAGATTTCTCACAAGAAGCGAATACTCAGCACTCTCTACTTTTATGAAAGAAGTAAAGAAAAAAGATAGAGAAAAAGCGAAGTAAAGTGGACTTTACGCATCTTCTAAGGCCTAGCTCTTTTGATGAGTTAGTCGGGCAAGAGCATCTAAGTGGCAAGGGTGCTCCACTTAGGATATTGTGTGAAAAACTAGCCTTAGGACATAGTTTTTTCTATGGTCCTGCAGGATGTGGAAAGACTTCTATTGCTAGGATAATTTCAAAAAAAATGGAGTTACCATTTTATGAGTTTAATGCTACTTCACTAAAAGTGGAGCAGTTAAGAAAGATTTTTGATCAGTACAAAAACACCCTTCAAAAGCCACTTATTTTTATAGATGAAGTGCACCGATTGTCAAAAAACCAACAAGAGGTTCTTTTGCCAGTAATGGAGAACAACTCAGTTTTAATCATAGGTGCATCTACAGAAAATCCATTTTTTTCACTAACTTCTGCCATCCGTTCTCGCTCTATGCTCTTTGAGTTAAAGTATATAGAAAACTCTTCACTACTAAAACTCTTGGAAAAAGCCCTAAAACATGCGGACTTGATGTGTGATGAGGATGCGAGTGAGTATCTAGTTGCAAGTAGTGGAGGAGATGCCCGCTCGATGCTAAAGCTCTTAGAGTTTGCATCGAGTATCAAAAACCACATAACGCTAGAGCTTCTAAAATCACTCAGACCAAATGCGCTAAGCGTTGGAAGTAGTGAAGCTGGTGTTCATTATGACTTAATAAGCGCTATGATAAAGTCCATCAGAGGCTCAGATGCAGATGCTGGCATCTACTATTTGGCTCGTCTTATAGATGGTGGAGAGAGCGCGGCTTTTATAGCAAGAAGGCTTGTAATACTCGCTAGTGAAGATGTGGGAAATGCAAATCCGCAAGCACTAACACTTACAACTTCAACACTTACAAGCGTCTCTCAAATCGGTTATCCTGAGGCTAAAATAATCTTAGCTCAAGCAGTTATCTATCTCTGTGCATCTCCAAAATCAAACTCAGCATACCTAGCCATAAACAAAGCCGAACAAGCTATACATGATGGCGTAATGCTTGAAATTCCTCAAAATATTACCCAAAGAAATATCGGTTATTTATATCCACATGACTTTGGTGGATATGTAAAACAAGACTATTTATCAAAGCCTTTAAAGTTTGTAGAACTAAAAGATGTAGGATATGAGAAGAAGATGAAAGAGTGGATGTTTGGCATCAGACATTCATGATAGATTAATGCTTATCATAATAAACTATACATCCAAAAAACAAGGAGCCTAAAGATGGAAATAACATCATCAGCAAATATAATCGAGATTACAGGAAATATAAAAAGCATAAGTGATTTTTCTAAAATCAAAAGTCTAATCGATGGCGTTATTGCTACTCATAAAAGTGTGTCTATACACATAGTCGATTCACTCTCTATCACATCTTCTGTCATTGGCTACTTTAACAAAATCATCTTAAAAGATAAGATAAATGTAGATATGCGTATAGGAAATGGGCAGTTAATGGATCTTATAGATGACCTTAGCTTAACATCTACTTTTAAGGCGAGAAAGGCCTAGTATGAGCATAAAGTTTAAGCTTAACCTAATTGCTACTATAGTTATCTCTTTTGCTCTTGTCATTATAGCTATATCTAGTTTTAAAGCTTTAGAAGAAAAGAGAGTTTTAGAGCAAGCCAAAGAGCTAAACATACTCTCTCAAAAACTCTCTTTGCTTATACATGAGACACAAAAAGAGAGAGGTGCGAGTGCTGGATACATTGGTTCTAAGGGTACACAATTTAAAGATATTTTACCAAAGCAAAAAAACTCAACTTCTCAAAGAAATAAAGAGCTTAGTGACTATGCATCTACCCTTGATTTTGCTTCATTTCCACTATCTCTCCAAGAGGAGATAGCAAGTTTCAATGAAGATATGCGCAATATTGAGCAAATCCGCTCAAAAGTAGATGCTCTTGAGATAAGCACTAAAGATGTGGTTTCTTACTACACAAATATGAATAACAAAATTTTAAATATCGTAGCGCTTAGTGCAAAGCTAGCTAGCACTCAGGAACTTGTAAAGTCTCTAGATGCCTACACTAACTTTCTAAAATCAAAAGAGAGAGCTGGGATAGAAAGAGCAGTTTTAAGCGCTACTTTTGCAGCAGATAAATTTGGCGATGAGATGTTTGCGAAGTGGATGACTCTAGTAGCAGAGCAAGATGCCTATCTAGACTCTTTTTTAGCAATGGCAACAGACTCTTCAAAAGTTTTTTATGAAACTAAGATGAAATCAAACATAGTTAATGAAGTAAACGAGATGCGTAAAATCGCAAAATTAAAAGCATTTGAGGGAGATTTTGGGATTGATAGCGTTAAGTGGTTTGAGACAATCACCAAAAAAATAGACCTTTTAAAAGAGGTTGATGATGAGCTAGCACAACAAAACACCAGCCTTCTAGCCGATGTTGAATCTGCTTCGAAAAGGGTTGTATTTACAACACTAGCTAGCTATAGTGCCTTTGCAATTATCATATTTTTCATTATTCTCTTAATCTCAAGAGGGATAAACACAAGCGTAAAGAGTTCACTAGAGAAGATTCGTTGCGTCTCCGATAATCTTGATTTGACCTGTGATATTATAGTTGAGGGCAGTGATGAAATATCACAAATCTCAAGGGCTATAAATGTGATGATTATAGCCTTTAAAGCGAGCGTTAACGAGGCTAAATCCGTATCTCTAGCTACAATAAACCAAAGCCAAAAGCTTGGAAATGTTGTTGTAGATTTGACTAAAAATGGCGAAGTTGCTGATGGTAAGATCACAAGCATAAATACACTTGTCTCAGAAGTAGGCCAAAGGCTAGATGCTGTTGAAGAGGCTTCTATAACTGTTACAGAGGATCTGAACAAAACTTTTAGTGTTCTTGATAATTTTATATCTAAGCTAGACTATGTGGTTGAGTCCATAGATGAGGGAAGTCACCAGCAAGAAGATTTAGTCCAAAAAGTCTCATCTCTAACAGAACAAGCTAAAAACATCAAAGATGTACTTGCAATCATCTCGGATATAGCAGACCAAACAAACCTACTAGCACTAAACGCAGCCATCGAAGCAGCACGTGCAGGCGAACATGGACGAGGTTTTGCCGTAGTTGCCGATGAAGTCCGCAAGCTTGCAGAGAGAACTCAAAAATCACTAAGTGAGATAAGTGCAAATGTAAACTTGATAACTCAAAATGTTGTAGAGATTTCAGAAGAGACAAACAAAACATCAGAGAATATGCAACATATCTCAATCTCAGCACAAGAGCTTATAAGCGACTCTCAAGAGACAAAACAAAACCTTTCCATCACATCTAAAAAGTCAACAGATGTTATGCACCAAAGTACTTATATTGCGACAAAGACAAAAGAGCTTATATCAAATATGGGTGAGATCATACAACTCTCAAATGAAAATATTAAGCATAGAACTGAAGTTCAAAGCAGCGTTGAGATACTATCAAGTGACTCTAAAAGACTACAAAATGAACTCAGTAAGTTTAGAGTTTAACAAAGTTTTTTATGGAGCATGAGTTTACAGACATCGATGGCAATCCTTTAAAAGATAGCCCTAAGATGCAAAAGCTAAAAGCTAGAGAAAAATACTCATCTCTTCAGCAAGAGTCAGCATTTGCTAAAGAGTTAAATATCTTAAGAAATGACTTTTACTATCAAGCTATAGATAATGAAAACACTATTTTAGTTGACTTTTCATATCAACCGCTTGATACTCTAAGTGGAGATGCTTATAGTGCGAGAAAGATAGATAAAAATAGGACTTTTTATCTTATAGTTGATGGCATGGGGCATGGCCTCTCAGCATCTCTTAGCTCGATGCTTATGACCTCTTTTATAAACCATACTATAGATAAAATGCTCAGTATTGGCAACTTTGCACTTGATAGACTTATATATGAATCTTTGGACTATATAAAACCTATACTTCTTGAAGATGAAGCACTCTCTGCTGACTTTATCCTTTTAGATAGTACAAATTTACAGCTTCTTTATGCCAACTTTGCTATGCCTGCTATGCTTTTTCAAAATAAACAACAAGAGATATTAAGAGTAAAATCAAACAACCCACCTATGAGCAAATATATGGATGATTTCAAAACTTCAAGCTATGATATATCTGATATTTTTAAGTTTTTGTTTTATAGCGATGGCATGATTGAAAACCCTACTAGGTTTAAAGATAAACTATATATGGAGTTTATAGAAGATGACTTTTATGACTCTTTTACAAAAGAGGAGATGAAGCAGAGACTCCTTCACAAGATTGAAAAACAAGAAGATGATATCACTTTTATTTTTATAAACAGGCTAGATCTAAAAGATGCTCTCATATCTAAAAAAACTTTTGAAACAACTCTAGATGCTATAGATGAAGCAAATGAATACTATACAAAAGTATGGGAGGGTTTAACTGATGACATAAGGCTTATATATAGAGCTGGCATAGTCTTTAGTGAACTCTTTATGAACGCATATGAGCATGGCAATCTCTCCATAAACACAAAAGAAAAACACACTCTAATAGAAGAAGATGGTTACTTAAGCACTCTTTTGGAGCTAGAGAAAAAAACTAACAAGAAGATAACTGTAAGCATTGGTAGAGTCAATTACAACTCTTCTAGTTATATCATCACAAAGATAGAAGATGAGGGCGATGGGTTTGATACTCAGATACTAAGTAAAATCTTTAGAAATGTAAAGTCTTTCAATGGAAGAGGCGTTTATCTCTCAAGAAGTTCATCACTTGGCATCTACTACAACGAAAAAGGCAACTCTGTCTTTTTTTTACATAAAATCTAGCATTGCCACTACTAAAGATAAATATATAGCAATTTTTGGATTGTTAAATATATCTACTTGAGCTATCATTTTAAAAATAAAATAAGAGTGGAGCTACTAAAATGAGTTTTGTATCAAACAAAGATTTACTCGAAGCGGACAATGAGGTGTTTTCAATCATAGAAGGTGAGCTAAAGAGACAGACAAATCACCTAGAGATGATTGCAAGTGAAAACTTTACAAGCCCAGCGGTTATGCAGGCGATGGGTTCAATCCTTACAAATAAATATGCAGAGGGTTATCCATATAAGAGATACTACGGTGGATGCGAGTATGCTGATGCTGTTGAGCAGTTGGCGATAGATAGGGTTTGTGAGATTTTCAAGTGCAAGTTTGCAAATGTCCAACCACACTCAGGAAGTCAAGCAAATTCTGCCGTTTATGCGGCACTTCTACAGGCTGGCGATAAGCTCTTAGGAATGGATTTGAGTCATGGTGGACACTTGACACATGGTAGCAAGCCGAGCTTTTCAGGTCAAAACTACTCAAGCTTTACTTATGGAGTTGAAGCTGATGGAAGAATGGACTACAACAAGATTTTAGACATTGCAAAAGCAGTTCGTCCAAAGATGATAGTTTGCGGAGCTAGTGCTTATGCAAGAGAGATAGACTTTAAAAAGTTTCGTGAGATTGCTGATGCTGTAGGAGCTATTCTTTTTGCTGACATCGCCCATGTTGCAGGACTTGTGGCTGCTGATGAGCACATGAGTCCATTTCCTTATGCGGATGTGGTAACGACTACTACTCACAAGACTCTAAGGGGTCCTAGAGGCGGTGTGATTATGACAAACGATGCAGATTTAGCTAAAAAAATAGACTCTGCAATTTTTCCAGGAACTCAAGGTGGACCACTTATCAATACAATTGCTGCAAAAGCTGTTGCATTTAAAGAGGTACTAGATCCATCATGGAAACAATACGCAAAACAGATAAAAGCAAATGCAAAAGTGCTTGAAGTTGTTTTAAAAGAGAGAGGATTTGATTTAGTCTCTGATGGAACTGACAACCACTTAGTCTTAGTCTCTTTTTTAAACAAAGACTTCTCTGGTAAAGATGCAGATAGCGCCCTAGAGAGAGCGGGAATAACAGTAAACAAAAATAGTGTTCCAAATGACACAAGAAGCCCCTTTGTTACAAGTGGTATCCGCATTGGAAGCCCCGCTCTTACTGCGAGAGGTATGAAAGAGAGAGAGTTTGAATTTATCGCAAATAAAATCTGCGATGTTTTAGATAACATAAACGACACAGAGCTTCATCTAAAAATAAACAAAGAGTTAGAAGAGCTAGCACAAAACTTTGTGATTTATAAACAATCAACTTATTAGTAGGCACAAGATGGATGAGATTAAACTTCTGCACAATAACTACAAACTGATAGAAAAAGCTATTAGGTATATTGATGAGAACTTTAAAGAGCATCCATCTATAGATGAAGTAGCTAAAAACATCGGCATGAGCAAGTTTCATTTTATACGGGTTTTTAAAGAGTATGTTGGAGTTACTCCGCAGCAGTTTTTGCACTCTGTTACTCTAAACTACGCAAAAGAGCATATAAAAGAGTCCAAATCCATACTTGATAGTAGTCTGGACATTGGGCTCTCAAGTAGCAGCAGACTTCACGAACTCTTTGTAAATCTTATCGGCGTAACCCCTAAAGAGTGGAGAGAAAAAGGAAAAGATGTTTCTATTACCTATGGCTATGGAAAGACCCCTTTTGGTGAAGCTCTCATTGGGTTTACAGAAAAAGGTGTTTGTTACTTAGGTTTTATCGATGAAAATAGAGATGAAATTTTTAAGAGATTTAATGAACTTTGGGAAAATGCAAATCTTAACCTTGATGAAAAAGTGGCAAAAGAGTATCTAGAAAATATCTTTATAAAAAACAAAAAATACTCTCTTTTTGTAAAGGGAACAAATCTTCAAGTTAATGTCTGGAGGGCACTTCTAAACCTTCCAAATGGCGTAGTCGCAACATATCAAGATATAGCAAACTTTCTTGAGAAACCAAAAGCCACTAGAGCTATCGCATCTGCTATTGGTAAAAACCACATCGGTTATCTCATTCCTTGTCATAGAGTTATCGCAAAAAGTGGAGCTATGAGTGGATATAGATGGAATATAGAGAGAAAAAAGATACTTATAGCGTGTGAATCAATTCAAAACAATATAAACAAGAAAAATTTGGAATAATAAGAGAAGGAGCTTTGTGTTTAATTTTACACAAAGTTAAAACTACTTGAGCAAAAAGCTCAAGTGTTTTTAGCAAAATTACTTGCTAAGTGCTGCTTTTGAAGCTTCTGCAACTGAACTAAATGCTGCTGCATCATTCATCGCCATATCAGCTAAAATTTTACGGTCAAGCTCGATGCCAGACTTGTGAATACCATTCATAAATGTAGAGTAGTTCATTCCATTTAAACGACAAGCTGCGTTGATACGGATGATCCACAGTTTACGGAAGTCTCTTTTCTTTTGTTTACGATCACGATGAGCATATACCCATGAACGCTCTAACTGCTCTTTAGCTTTTCTAAAGTGTTTACGGCGACCGCTATAGAAACCTTTTGCTAATTTTAATATCTTTTTGTGTCTTCTTCTACGAACAACACCTGTTTTTACTCTTGGCATATTTTTCCTTTTTCTTTACCTAGTCGCTTTGTGCGATGAAGGTGCCACACATTTTGTGGTCTTGCCCAGTTATATAACTGGAGATTTATGATAAACAGTCCTAAATACTCTCAAAAAATCTTTTTTGTAGCTTTAGGGGGTTGTAGGGACAAATGTCTCTACCATTACAATGGGCTTTTGCTCATTATAATGTTTAATTTAGTTTATCATAGCCTTAACATTTGCCTCATCAGCTTTACAAACAACTTTTGGTGTGTTTTGCTTACGACGAGTACCAGCATCTTGTTTTGTTAAGATGTGGCTTCTAAACGCTGTTCCGCGCTTAACAGTTCCGTTTTTCTTAACTTTAAAACGCTTTACAGCGCCTTTTACCGATTTCATTTTTGGCATCGATGACTCCTTTTAATTTGGAACTGGGATTATACCCAAAAAAGTCTAAAATTTTGCTACAATAGCTTTATGAATAGCATAAAACACATACAAAACGCCCTTGATGAGCTAGATGCCGAGGTACAAAAGATACTAATAGACTGGAGTATTCCTTTAAATGAAAAGGACAACTTAATGCTCCCAATACTACAGCAAAAAAGAGTTCTCACTCAAACGCTAGAAGATTTAATATACTTAAAAGAACATCCACCAAAACCAAATCAAGCGTGTGGGATAAGTAAGTATAGAGAAGACTAAGGCGTAAAATCTTTCCAAGACTTCGCAACAAGATCTTAGGCGAAACTCATACATCCTTAAAGATGTAAGTTATTGTCAAGCCATGTTTACGAGGTTAAAACCTCGCTTTTGAAAGAGATGTGTGGCTTGTCTTACGAGGTTAAAACCTCGCTTCCGAAAGAGATGTGTGGCTTTAAAGTTTCCAAGGCTTCGGAAGCGATGCTTCAGCTTCGCACTGTGTGGCTTGTAGGCTTGTCTTACGAGGTTAAAACCTCGCTTCCGAAAGAGATGTGTGGCTTGTCTTACGAGGTTAAAACCTCGCTTTTGAAAGAGATGTGTGGATTTAGAGTTTGCAAGGCTTCGGAAGCGACGCTTCTAGGAATGCTAACCAATGGCATTCTCCACGATGAGCTTCGCACTGTGTGGCTTTAATGACAAAGTACGCTAACCAATAGCTTTCTCCACGATGAGTTTCGCACTTTTAGGCTTTTAAGGTTTAAATTTTATTTATAAATGTCTAGGGGATGTTAAAGAAG
>JAVEST010000061.1:0-11140 GCA_034006465.1 Sulfurimonas sp.
TTATTCGGGCTTTTAGACTTAAAAGTCCCACTCTCCTCGAACAAGTTCCAGGCTCCAAACAATACGGAACCCCGAATTTATTCGGGCTTTTAGACTTAAAAGTTGCACTCTCCTCGAATAAATTCGAGGCTCCAGGCAATACGGAACCCCGAATTTATTCGGGCTTTTAGACTTAAAAGTCTCACTCTCCTCGAACAAGTTCGAGGCTCCAAGCAATACGGAACCCCGAATTTATTCGGGCTTTTAGACTTAAAAGTCTCCTCAGACTCGAACAGCTTTGAGCTTCCAAAGAGATTTAAATCTTAGTTACTTCTAGCTAGTGCTGCAAAATCAATCTCTTGCGGCTTGTTTTCTTCTTTTGTTTTTTTATCCTCTTCATAGTTTCCTGTAGTAAAGACATACTCACTACTCTTTAAGGTACAGCCTTTCATTCCAGGTACACAAGGCTTTTTAACAAGCTTGCATTGTCCTTGATAATCGTGTTGACAAGTCCATCCCATCTTCTTAATTCCTTTATTTTGAGTTGATAATTTTGAGAACTCCATCATCATCTTCATAGAGTTCAAAAGTTTTTTTAGTCATTCTCTCATTGGTTCTAAGCTCTATCTCTCTATCTGGATTGTGAAGTTTATATGTGATATGATTAAAGCCTTTTAAAGACTCACTTAGTACTATCTTCGCTTCAAATATATCTGGATATGCTTGCTCTATTTTTGCTCTTAATTTATCATACTGAATCTGCTTATAATCAAGCTTTTCTTTTAGCTTTTTATAGCGAACTCTGATTACCTTACAAATTTTAAAGTTTTTAATAAGAGTTGCTGGTATCTCTATCTTTTCATTTTGATTTTTGATGATAAGCTCTTTTATTTTCTGGCATGATGCTAAACTTTCTTTAACCTTTCTAGCACTATCTTTAAACTCGCGTCCTAAGGCATCAAACTCCTCTTTTACCTTTTTAAAATAAGCACCATCATCTGATTTAGTATCATCAAAACCACTATTTACTAAAGCATCTAAGATAAATATATTTTCTTCACCTTTAACTTTTTCTATATTTATGAACGTAGATGCTTCCATAGTTACATGTGAACCTAAACTCTCTATTGTTATTTTTTTAGCTCTAATCTTCCCTCTTGTAGCATTTTTTACTATAGCTTCATCGGCTATAATCTCTCCGCCTTCAAGATTTTTAACTTCAACTTTGCGGGCTGTAACCTTTCCCTTGTGAAGACTGATGGAAGCGTTTATACACTTTATAGAAGAGTCCCCATGTGTTTGCCCCTCAACTTTTACTTCTCTTGCTTCTATCTGAGTATTTGGGCCGACACTTCCCTTTATAAAAATGTTTTGAACCTTTACACGCATCCCCTCTTCTATGGCATCTTCAAGAGGATTATTTTTTACAACATTTATAGTTATCTCTGAGTCTAAGTTAGAGTTTATTGTGCCTGTAGTTTTAAAAGATATCTCATCTACATCTATACTATTTGCCACATCATATTTGTCGCCACTCTTTACAAGATAACCGCTCTTTCTTGAGAGGTATTTTATAGTCTCAAAACTATCTTGAACTTCTATGCCATCTTCAACTGTAAAGGTAGGGGACACATCTAGATTTACACTTTTTACTTCAATGATTTTACCCTTGCAAGTTCTACCATGTTTTCCTTGCTGAGGCTTAATAAACTCAAAAAGTTCTTCACCCTCAGAACAACTAAGCATAAAACCTCTGTTTGAATAATCAACTCTGCCAGAGCTATCCTCAGCTCCTATATTATTATTCTCTTCTATACTCATATGCAACTTAGGTTCTACAGACTCCTCAGCCTCTAACCCCTTTGCTACAAGTATCTTTTTATCCTCTTTAAAAGTAACTTTTTTTACTCTCTTTATAGCTTTTACAAACTCTTCTATAGTTGTCTCAAACTCAACATCAAAGAGATAAAACAAGATGCCAGCTCTTAATTTTTTCTCATCTATATAGTCTAAGAAATCATCATAAATATTATCATAATACTCTATCTGAGAGCCTCTTTTTATCACAAAATAGGCAAGAGTTTCATCTTCATTAAGCTCTATCTCACTTATCATTCTTAAAAAAGGGTAGCCTTTATAGTAGGGGCTAACTGTGATGTCATAATGTTGTTCAAACTCGATAGTTTCATCTCTTAAGTACTCTTCACTAGCGTATTTACTAAGTTGTGCATCATCTATACTTGTAAGGTTCGCCTCTTTGCCTTTGGTAAAGGTTTGTATAGCATTGATTCGTATATAGAGTCTTGAGATGGGTATAGAATTTTGTGCAGCAATGCGTAGGAGTTCCTTGTAAACATTCTGTGTGGTTATGTCTATAGGGTTAGTCATGTTTAGCTCTTTTGCTTGTTTTGAATCAAATTCGCTTTAATTATACCCATTTCTGTTAAATAATAGATTATCTATTTTTATATATAATATCTATATATTAAAAAGAGTGAGACATAGATGCAAGTTATAGAGCGTTATTTAAAAATCATAGGTGTAAAAGATAAACCAAAAAATATATCTGATATAAACTTTCTTATAAAAAAACACCTACAATCGCTACATTTTTGTAATTTTCCTGTTTTATTAGGCCAAGAGGTATCCTTAGAGTTAGAAGCAATAGTTGAAAAAATAGTAGAGCAAAAAAAAGGAGGTTACTGTTTTGAGCATAACAAACTCCTTTATGAAGCATTAAAGTATTTTGGCTTTGAGGTGGAAGCTCCTTTTGCTAGGGTTTTAAACAACCAGAAGATAGAGGTACCAAAGACACATCGCTTTACTCTTTTAACAATGGGTGGTGAGAGATACATTGTAGATGCTGGCTTTTCATTTATGTCACCAAATTCTGCCATCAAGTTTGGTGATAAACCTACAAAGACTATCTTTGAGAGAGACTACATCGTAAAAGAGTTAGATGCAGATAACTTTGAGTTAGTGCTAATGCGTAAAGAGGGACCCTACATCCTCTACTCTTTTGATTTGACTAAACATAACGAAAGAGATTTTGAGATGGGGCATTTTTACTCTTCTAAGCATAAAGATGCGGTTTTTGTGAACAATCTCGTCCTCTCAAGGATTACAGATACAAAAATTTACTCCCTAAAAAACAACTCCTATCATGAGATATCTAAAGCAAATACAGAAGAAGTTACCATAAAAACTCAAAAGCAATTTAGCGTTATCTTAAGAGATATCTTTGAGTACGATATCTCTGATAAAGATATGAAATATCTCTTTGATAAGTTTATTTACTCGTAAACTTTACAAGTAAGCCCTCAAAATCTCTTAAACAACATAACATAATCAACTAACAAAAAAAGAGTACTAATAGAACCTCTTTTTATCTATAATAAAAATAAAATGAGGGTTTTAATGTCTTGTAATAAATGTAACGAAGTGTTTCGTCTTGAGAGTTCTGCTGCAAAACTATACTGGATGAGTGAGGTTGATGAACTTACTCTAAAAAGTAAGATATTTTTAAAAAAGCTAGGCTTTGAAGTTTATGAAAATGGTGGCATCCACTACATAGAACTCCCAAATGCCAAGCTGTTTTTTGAAGAAAACATAGATGCTATACTAGGCACTTTTAACTCTCTTGAGAGCGAAGATATCCGTTTGCATATTCAAAATAGCGGTACAGAATTTAACTTCGCTTCTATTTTAGCCGCTAAAACACTTCAAAGATATACAAATCTCGTAGAAGACAAAGAGTTTTTTGACATTATTCAAAACAAGAGTTTAACTTCATACTTTCAGCCCATCATAAAAGCAGATGACAGAAGCATCTACGGCTATGAAGCACTTATTCGTGGAGTAAAAGCAAATGGTGATTTAGTTTTTCCTGATGTTTTGTTTGAAAAATCGACTAGAAATGACTTAAATTTTAAGCTCGATAGACTCTGTAGAGAGTCCGCTCTAAAGACAGCAGCAGTTAAGCAGATAACACAAAAAGTCTTTATAAACTTTATCCCAACTGCCATTTATGATCCTGAGTTTTGTCTAAGTTCTACTGTAAAGTGGGCAAAACAGTTGGAGTTTGATCCTAAAAACATTATATTTGAGGTAGTTGAGACTGAGTCTGTAAAAGATAAAGAGCATCTAAACAACATTTTAAAATACTACAAAAAGCAAGGTTTTGAGATAGCACTAGATGATGTTGGCGAAGGCTATTCAAGTCTAAATATGCTTATAAAACTAAGACCAGACATTATAAAAATAGATAGAAATATCATCCAAGATATCCACAAAGATGAACTAAAGCAGTCAACCTACAGAGCACTCTATACTCTAGCAAAAGAAAACGGTATAAAAGTTTTAGCCGAGGGAGTAGAGAGTTCTTTTGAACTAGAGGCTATAGAGTCTATAGGAGTTGATCTTATTCAAGGTTACTACTTTGGAAGACCAAGTGCGGAGCCTCTAAGAAAAGTAAATATTTAAATTTTTGTACGATTTAGACATCAGTTTGCGTTAAAGATGCAAAACCATTTAAATGGCTGAAGTAAAGAGCTAGATGCAGAGGTTTTAGCGCCTTGCATCTACATACTATATAAAATATACTCTATCTCTTCTAAAAGTCTTTTACCCTCAACTCCATTAGCCCCTGCATATCCGAGTGCCGCACCTGCTCCAGCTCCCTCTTTTGCTTCGCCATCATCATACTTTTTAAGTAGATCTATAGTCGCATCTTTAAATGAAAAACTTGTATAGATTGCGTGTGGAGTGTAGCTAAGAAGTGAGAGTATATGAGCGATATCTGAGTTTTTATCCTCAACTACCCATGCTGTAGTTGCAAGAGTTATATTCTCACTCTTTATGCGCATAAGCACATCTTCTTTTAGTTTATCTGCTATAAGTAAAACCGCCGCCATTTGAGTCCCACCTGCTAGGACAACATGAAATCTCCTAGATGCTTCAAGTAAAAATCCAGCGTTAAAGATAAGCATATTGTCACCCACAATTGAGAGTTTTTCAAAGCTAGTCATTCCTTCATCTGTCAAAGATAGGGCTTTGCTTATAGCCTCATCTTTTATACTCTTTGGAACATTTAAAAAGCTAGATGAGAAGTCTTTTGCACAATCATACCCTAGAGCCAGAGCTGAAGCCGCCGCTGTAGTTGTTCCACTTGGCACACACTCTGCTAAAATAAGATAGTTTCCCTTCAACTCATACTCTCTTCCTGCTCTCATACCTTTTTCAAACACACTTTTTGCATCTATGTTTGCACCAGTTGCAATGGAGTCTGATGCTTTTATGCCAAAGCTCTGCGAACTTGTCTTTTGTGGAGCTTTTGCAAGCCCCAAATCATAAGTCAATATGGAGCTAAATGGAGTTATGTTATGCACAGCCCTTGTTATAATGGCAGGAGTTGGCACGCCTGATGGAGTCTCAGGAACTTCGCCCAAAGAGAAGACTTTTGCATTTGTTATAAACTCCGCATCAAGAGTTGGAGTTAGTGATATCATGCCTGGGATTCCAGCTTGTGTGATGCCCTCTATCTCGCATGTAAGAGTAACAGATGCAGCTAGTAAAAAGTCAGCTTTACCTTGTGGGAGTGAGTCTTGTTTGTTTGTAAAAATATTATATGTTTTGATTTTCTATCCTTTTTGTGATGATTGAGCCACACTCGACTTTAATGCTAAATGCCTCTTCTAAACTTATCTTATCTAAGATGCAAATAAGAGTTCTTATAACTCCAGCATGAGTTACAATCAAGATGTTTTCTTTTTGCAGAGATAGTAAAAACTCTAAAAAAAACTCCTCTACTCTTGTGATAAACTCTTCATAAGACTCACCACCCAAAAGGTTTATCCATTGTAAAAAATCTTTATATTCACAACCCTCTTTAGCAACTATCTCCTCATAGCTCATACCCTCATGAACGCCCCATGATTTCTCTCTTAGCCTATTGGTGTAGATGATGTTTTTTGTGTGAAGTGAATCTTTTATACTATCTTTTGCACGTCTCAAATCAGAGCAAAAAACAGCATCAAACTCCAAAGCATCTAGTTTTTTAGCTAACTCTTTTGCACACATCTCTCCACTCTTTGAGAGCCCTATATCGTTGTGTCCGTTATAGCAGTTTTTATATCGCTCATCGACTTCACAATGGCGAACAAGTGTTAATCTCATAGAGAAAAAAGGAGCACATTTAGTAAGATAAGCTCAGTTACTTCTATGCTAAAGCCATATATATCGCCACTGAAACCGCCATATCTTTTTATAAAAAATCTCTTTATAAAAAACAAAACCAACAAAGCAAAAAAGAGTGCTATCCAAGCGTTAAAGAGGGCAACTAAGACAAGAGAGTAAAGTAGTGCGATAAGCATCTGAGGCTTTGTAGTCTCCTCTTTTGCTAAAGTACCCATTCCATTTTGGCTTATATATGGGTAGAAGTAGATTGCTAAAGTGGCATTTAGGCGAGACAACATAAGAATGATTGGAAGCAGATAGATAGCTTCAAAATGTGCCAAAGTTGAGGCTTTTGCTATCAAAAAAGTAGCTCCGAGTATCATCCCCATCCCGCCAATATTTGAGTCTTTCATAACTTCTAGTGCTCTATCTTTTGAGACATAAAGCCCATCAATAGTGTCACTTAGCCCATCAAGATGCAAAGCACCAGTTAGCAAAACCCATAAAACAAAGATAGTTACACCTAGATGCATAGCAGGAATAAAAGGAGCTAAAAGAGTATAAACTCCCCAAAGAATTGCCCCAAGCATGAAGCCAACAAGTGGATAAAACATCACTGCATAGCCATTTATACCTTTGAAAAAATCATGAACTTTTAAAAAAGGAAGAGTTGTTAGCATCGATATAGCTAGAGCAAAACCTTTAAAGATTTCTCTCATTTTATCCTCACAGAGATGCCAGCGATAGTGTGATAAACCTCATCGCAGCTTGAGGCTATAAGCCCAGAGAGCCTGCCGCTTATATCTACAAACTCACGAACGAGTTTATTCTCAGAAATTACGCCACTTCCAACATCATTTATAACAAAAACTATCTCTTTGTTTAGCTCTAAAATCTTCTTTATCTCACTCTCTATCTCTAAAAGAGCAAAGCCATGGTATAACATATTGTTTATCCACATACTCACACACTCAACTAAGACGGCTTTTTCGCTCTTTGATATTATCTCATATAGACGCAAAGGCTCTTCTACAGTCTCAAAACTATCGCTTCTACTAAGTTTATGAGCATCTATTCTCTCTTGCATCTCTGTATCTATAAACTCCGTAGTTGCAAGATAGATAGGCTTTTGTGTAGAGTTTTTTAGTATATAATTTTGCGCATTTAATGATTTTCCACTCTTGATGCCACCGATAAAAAGGCTCTTGATACAAGAGTTCATTTTTATATCCCCATACCCAAAGTTTTTTTCTTCTCTAACTTCTCATACATCTCTAGCATATTGTGATAATCATCATGCAGAGTTAGGTCTATAAAGCTCTCTTCTTTACAAAGGATTTTTTGGGCTCTTTCTACACTCTCTTTAGAAAAAACATTAAAAAGAGCCTCCTTATACTCCTCATATTCAAGCCCCTCTTCTTGCATATAGATAAGTTCTGAGATAACTTTTGCATCCTTTTTTGCACTAAATTGTAAAAAATCTAGCGCTGCATCTCTCTCGTCTAAAAGAAGATATATGTGCGCCTTAAACTCCGCCATTGTGAAGTTGTTTTTAAATATAACACCTATATATTTATCCATATTTAGAGAATCATCAAGCGAGATAACTGCATCTAAAATATCCTCTGCATCATAGTCGCTAGAGTTTAAAACCATATCACGGATAGCTTTTGCACTATTTTTATTGTTATAGACTAAATCTTCCATAGGATAGACTTCTGAGATGCTAGGGATGAGCATCTGGCATGAGTAAAAGCCCAAATAATCATACTCTCTTAGATAGATTTCTTTACCCATCTCTTTAGCGATATCTGTTAAAAACTCAAACTCATCCATCTCTACTTCATACTTCCAAGGCGAGAATTCAAAGCTCTTTTTGGAGCTTAAAAACCCAAAAGCATGTTTAGCGTTTGAGTCCACAAAATGAGACTCTAAGTTAAAGCTATCGGAGACTATATCCATGTTAAATGTTGGCATCTCAAAATCATCAAGCCTCTCAAGCGAGCGACCCTGCATAAGCTCTGTCATAGTTCGCTCTAAACTCACTTCAAGGATAGGATGTGCACCAAATGAGACAAAAAGAGTTGAGTTTTTTGGGTTTATCAGCGAGATGGCAGTCACAGGAAAGAGCCCATTGAGTGAGGCATCAAGAACTTCTACTATATATCCAAGCGCACGGAGTGCTACAACATCCTCATTTAGCTTTACAAATGGTTCTATAACGCTTTGTGGAAATTTTGGCAGAGCGTAGCCATTTTTTATAATCTCAAACTTTGCATATCTCTCATAAATCTCACTCAGAGCTTGAACTTGAGCCTCTTTAGGAGTATTTCCAGCAGCTAAGCCGTTACTTACATAGAGATTGTGCAAAAGATTTATAGGAAAATATATCTTCTCTTTTGTAGAGAGTTTTAGAAAAGGAATCGAGATAACTCTATCTTCATACTCAGAGTTAAAATCAACAAAATCCTCTTCTGTAAGCTCACCCTTTGCATCATAGATATCTAGCAACTCTTCATTTAAAAAATCTCCATCAAGCTCAAACGCCACCTCATCAGGATAGTGTTTTTTGCCTGGAATATAAAAGTCACTAAAGAAGAGATTTGTTTGTAGCCTCTCAATATACTCTCCATAAGCACTAGCCATAGCCGACTCTTTAAGCGTGCCTTTGCCGTTTGAGTAGATATGGTTTGGTGCTTCACAGGAGCTTAGATTTAGAGAGTAACAGTTTTGTAAGGGATGTTTTGCATCTGAGATATTAGTTTCGCATCCAACATCTTCTAAGATTTTTTTCATCTTTTTGATTGAGACTTCTAGCGGGGCGTCTTTTGATAGTATATTCACTGTTTTTCCAATATTTAGATATAAGTGAGTATATTATACACATAATGAACTTAGTCGGATGAGTCTATCTGCTTTTAAAACTCATCCAACTTGTTTGTTACTTCTTTTTTGGTTTCGCATAATAAGCTGCACACCAGCCTTGTGGATCAATGGAGCCCTCTACCATTCTACACTCATTTGTCTCTGGTAGAAAGTGCATACAATCAGCACATACCAGCCCATCTTTTGGAGTATCTTGATACTTATACTGAGCCTTAGTTCCTTTAGCTAACAAAGGCGAAGCACTAAAAGCAACAAGCCCTAAGACTGCCATATATCTTAAAAACACTCTTCTTGATAAATCATTCACAATAACCTCCTAGTAGTATGTTAGTATCGCAAAATCAATAGGATTAATTATAACACAAGATTATACTATTTGAGAATTTATTTTTTTAGGCCATGATAGCCCAAATCTAATCTTAGATTAACAAAACTGAATCAAGCATCGCTTTAATATCTAACATCTCTTTAGGAAGCGAGGTTTTAACCTCGCAAATATGGCTTGTTGTTAACTTACTACTTTTAAGGCAGGTAGATTTTAAAGCTCCACTTTGCGAAGCTCGTCATGTGCCATTGATTAGCATTCTTAGAAATAATCACTTGTGAAAGCTCTTACGGGTTTCAAGTAACACATCTCTTTAGGAAGCGAGGTTTTAACCTCGCAGATTTAGATGCTTTTATAATATCCACAAAGAGAATTTCTTAGCTTTTATTTTTGAATTTTTTAGCTTTTCATGAGCTGCATCAATCATAGAACTCTCAATTGCCACATAACTCTGTCTATCGTAGATATCGATTTTTCCTATGCTATCTCCGCTAATGTTTGCATCTTTTGTTAGAGCTCCCAAAATATCTCCAGCTCTTAGTTTATCTTTTTTACCACCCTCAATGACCAGCGTGATAAATTTTGGTTTCATCTCAAATCCATTTACCGCTTTTAGCTCATCAATATCTAAAAACTCTCTTAAAGCACCTCTGTACTCATCCGCCTTATCGCTCTCATAAGTAGTGTAAAGACTAAAAGCCAAACCCTCACATCCAGCCCTGCCTGTTCTACCAATACGATGAGTGTAAATCTCAGGAGAGTGAGGCAAATCGTAGTTTATAACCATGCTAAGCTCTTTTATATCAAGACCACGAGCCGCTACATCAGTTGCGATGAGAATCGGGCAACTCTTGTTTGCAAACTGAACTAAGACATCAGTCCTGTCATACTGCTCCAAATCTCCATGGATTGCAAGTGCATCTATCTTTGCTTTTTGTAGATTTTTAGCAAGTTCATCAGCCTCTATCTTTGTATTTGTAAAGATGATGGCATTGTCTAGTTCAAAGTTGCTTAGTATTTTAATGATGGCATCTAGCTTGTTGTTAGCCTTGTAAAATCTCTCATGGATCTTGTTTGCAACTTCTTTTGAAGCGGTTTTTACAAACTCCGCTTCATGCGTGATGGTACTAGCTACATCTTTTACCTCATCGGTATATGTAGCTGAGAAAAGTAGTGTCTGTTTTCTCTTTTTACAAAATGATAGTATCTCATTTATCTCATCACTAAAACCCATATCTAGCATTCTATCGGCTTCATCAAGGACTAAAATATCTAGCTCATCAAGACTCAAACTCTCTTTTTTTAGATGCTTTAAAATCCGCCCACAAGTCCCAACAATTATGTGAGCACCGTGTCTAAGAGATCCTAACTGTGGACCAAAAGCCGCACCGCCACAAAGAGTTAAAATCTTAACATTGTGAGTGGCACGAGCAAGAAGCCTAAGCTCTTTTGCAACCTGATCTGCAAGCTCTCTTGTTGGACAAAGTACCAATGATTGTGGTTTAAACTTTTTTACATCTAGTTTTTCAAGTAGCCCAATTCCAAAAGCAGCAGTTTTACCGCTCCCAGTTTTAGCCTCGGCTACAACATCTTTGCCCTCTAGTATAAAAGGCAGAGCTTGAGACTGAACTTCTGTCATCTCTTTGTAGCCTATCTCATCTAAGTTTGCTAGCATCTCTTTTGATAAAGCTAAATTTCTAAAATTCATTAGTATATCTCCTTAACACGGCCAACTTCACCGCTCATAAGTCGAACCTTTATGCCATGAGGATGAGA
>JAVEST010000062.1:0-11040 GCA_034006465.1 Sulfurimonas sp.
CTGACACCATAGAAGACTTTATGAACTACTATAAACCAAACAAAGATAAGAGTCTATTTAGTATAAATGAGGCCATACAAAGGGCTTTAAAGATTACAAACTATACGGTGCAAAACCATCAGATAGAAGTAAAAACAATTATAGATAATGGATTGTTTGTTAATGGTTATATGAATGAATTTGTACAAGTTATAGTATCTATACTCTCAAATATATATGACATCAAAAACATAAGAGAGCTTTCTTTTGTAAATATCACTATAGAGATGAAAAAAGATGGTTCAGATGTACTTGTAATCATAAGTGATGATGCACAAGGGATAGATGAAGAAATTTTGCCAAAAATATTTAACCCTTACTTTACAACAAAGCATCAGTCACAAGGGACTGGGCTTGGTTTGCATATTGCAAAGACTATAATAGAGAACAATATGAATGGCTCCTTGAGTGTTAAGAATAACCAAAAGGGCGCAACTTTTACCATAAGGATAAAAAATGAAAACTAATGAAATTATCGAAGATATTTCTATTCTTATAGCTGAGGACGAGACGCAATTAAGAGAGTATTTAGAAGAGTATTTAAAAATTTTTTTTAAAAAAGTTTATGTAGCTAAATGTGGACATGAAGGCTATTTACAATATGTAGAGAAGAAGCCAGATATAATTATAAGTGATATAAATATGCCAAATTTAAATGGCTTAGAGATGGTAAAGAGAATCAGACAAAGAGATGATGAGACTGAAATTATCATTATAAGTGCCCATTCAGAAGAAGAAAAACTACTCCAAGCAATAGAGCTAAAACTTGTCACATATCTTATAAAACCAATCAACTCACTAAAATTAAAAGAGCTTCTATTTGGACTTGTTGAAAAAATAAGAAGTTCAAAAAAAAGAATCTATCTTAGTAACAATATCTTCTGGGATAAATCATCATATACCCTTTGGAACTCTGAAAAACAGATCTCTTTAAAAGAGAAGGAGATAATGCTCTTTAGGCTACTCTGCTCAAAATCAAACCATGCCTTTACTGCTGAGGCAATCTTTTACCACATTTATAAAGACACAGGCAAAGAGTTCTCCGAGTACGCAGTGACATCTTTTATAAAACGCCTAAGAGCTAAACTACCAGAAAACCTTATTCAAAATGAGTATGGAATTGGATATAAGATAGTTTTAAACTAGTTCCTACGCTCTGCGTTGAAATTCATATATATCTGAGTTGTAGTATTTTTAAAAGCGCCGTTTTAGTTTCTCTTATGACAAAGTGTGCCAAACTTGGTAGGTATAATTTTAAGTGAGACTTTTTAATATCTCCTTGATTCACAACATATTGTATAAAACCAGAGTTTTTAAATTCTGGTTTTAGTTTTACAAAACTCTTCTCATACTAAATTCTATTAATATTTTTCTAAATTGTGTTTTATCCAAAGCTCTTTAGCGTTTTCATCTCCAGAATCCATTGACTTTTTAGCCCACTTTTTTGCTTTTTTGAACTCCTCTTGCGAACAGTAGATCTCTGCTAAGAGATAGTAAGCCTTAGCATCACCTTTCTTAGCTCTTATCTCAAGCCAGTGAGCCGCCTTGTCTAGTTTTATGAGCTGCATATAGACAAGTCCTACGTTATGCTCGGCTTGCTCGTTTCCACCAAGTGCTGAACTCTCTAGTAGCTCAGCTGCTTTTGTAACGTTTTGATCAGTTGCATCCCCTCTGTAGTACATCAAAGCTAGATTGTACTGAGCATCTGTATGGTTAGCATCTGATGCTTTGCTTAACCATTTTAGAGCCTCATTTGAGTCTGTTTTGATATTGCTACCAACAAGATACATCATGCCTAAATCATACTGAGCTGAAACATCTGAGCTTGAAGCTGCACTCTCCAACCACTCAAGACCTTTTTGTGCATCTCTATCTACGCCTAAGCCATTAAAGTAGAGATAGCTAAGAGCATTTTGTGCCTTAAGGTCTCCATCTTTTGCACTTATCTCGTAGAGTCTAAAGGCCTCTTTGTACTCTTTGTTTGTAAAGGCTTTATACGCCTCTTTTGTATCTCCAAAGAGCCCAACTGACAACATAACTACAATCAAAACAAACTTTAACATAACAACCCTTCCTTATTTAGTTTTACATTCACTCATCATATTTTTCCATTCATATGAGAAGTTTTTTAGGATATACGCCTTATGATGAGGGACTGTGCAAGATGAGCAGTCTTGATGGATAAAGCCACCGCCTGCGAACTTTTTGCCATTATTTATGTCGCATCTACTTAGGATCACTTGCTCATTGTATTTAGCAAGCCCATCATCATTGAACCTAAAGTTTGGACAGGCACACATATAACAGTTAAGACTCTTCATATCGTGACACTTTTTGTCCTCTTTGTAGAGAGGACAAAAATCAACTTCATATTTTTTCATATTTTCAAAATCGAAGTAGTCAACTATTTGTTCTTTTGAATAACCCTCATTTTGGAGTTTTTCTACAATTTTTTTATGCTTTTGTGCGTGAGATTCAAACCATTCTATATATTTCATTTGGGTATATTACCAAAAAATTTGGTTTCTTTTAAGCTATAATGACAGAAAAATTATAACAACTCCAAAATGAGTCAACTTTGAAAAATTTACACTTCACATATCTCCTAGTTCTAGCTATGTTTTTATGGGGAGCTGGATGGAGTGCGCTAAAGATTCTAACAGATGCTGCTTCGCTTGAAGTTGTAGTTTTTTGGCGTTTTTTTCTTATGAGTCTATCTTTTATTCCCATACTCTACTTTATAAAAATCCCTCTTAGACTAAACATACAAAGCTCAAAGTTCATACTATCGAGTTCTGTTTTAAACATATCTTTTATGGTTTTTTCATATCTTGGAGTAAAGAGTGGGTTTGCAGGAAATGGTGGAGTTATCATCACGACGCTAACACCGCTTGTAACATTCTTGATAGTTGGGCTTCTTTTTAAAACAAAGTTTAATGCTTCTCAATATTTTGGCTTACTGTTAGGGCTTGTTGGCGGTGCGATAATTCTGGAGATATACAGACTAGAACTCAGCAGTGCAAATATCTACTTTGTTTTATGTGCAGTTGTTTGGGCTGGAGTCACGCTGCTCTCTCAACACTCACACAAGCATATACATCCAGTTCACTACAGTTTTTACATCTCTGTAGTAGCAACAGTAGCATCATTTATCTACACTTATGATGCTGGACTTCTAAGTGAGTTTGAGTTAGATGCAAGGTTTTGGATAGCTCTTGTTTATCTGGCAGTTTTAGGTCAAAGTGTGGCTACTACTATTTTTTATATAGCATCAGCGAGACTTGGAAGTGAGATAACTAGCTCTTATATGTTTCTAGTCCCGATCTTCGCTTTAGTCGTAGCTTGGCTCGTTTTAGGCGAAGAGTTACAGAGCCATATTGTTATTGGTGGCTCAATAAGTCTCGTTGCAATTTATTTTATAAATAAGAAGCGTTAATAATACTTTAACTAAGACTAGGGTATATTTTATAAAAAATATAACATGAGGGTATAGTATGAAGAGTGTTTTAGTCATCGGTGGTGGATTTGGAGGACTTGAAGCTGCGATATTTTTAAAAAAAAACAACTATGAGGTTACACTTGTAAGTGATAGAGACTACTTTTTTATCTACCCTACTTCTATCTGGATTCCAACACGAGAAAAAGAGTTTGATGAGATTTGTATTGATTTATATGAACTTCAAAGAGTTCACGGCTTTAAACTTATAGTTGATGAGTTAACTCACATAGATGCAGAGCAAAACAGCTATACCCTCGCATCAGGAGAAGTGCTGAGTTCGTATGATCATGTTGTCTTAGCTATGGGCGCTTCAAAGGTAGAGCATAAGGGCATAGAACACACTCTATCTATATGTGGTGAACCAGAGCAGTCACTAGAGATAAGAGATGCGCTAGATGCGCTTATAAAAAAAGGAAGTGGAAAAATCTGTTTTGGCTTTGGAGGAAACCCCAAAGATAGCTCAAGTGTGCGAGGCGGACCAGCCTTTGAGCTTCTCTTTAACACTCACAATCTACTAAAGAAAAAAGGCATCAGAGATAACTTTGAGCTAACATTTTTTGCTCCTATGAGTGAACCAGGAGCGAGAATGGGCGAAAAAGCTTTAAGTATGATGGATGGCTTTTTCAAAAAACTTGCTATTAAAGAGCAGTTTGGTAAAAAAATAAAGTCATTTCAAGAAGATGCCATCATATTTGAAGATGACACAAAACTAGAGTCAGATTTGACCATGTTTATAGCAGCTGGAAGTGGGCATGAGGTAGTCCAAAACTCACAACTTCCAACAAATGAGGCTGGATTTGTAAAGATAGATGAGTACTGTAGGGTTATATTTGATGGGATGCCAAAAAATATCTATGCCATAGGAGATACAGCAGCACTAGAGGGCCCAGTATGGAGAGCAAAACAGGGCCATATAGCCGAAGTGATGGCTAGAAATGTAGCTTTTAATATCTCTCAAGCAGATAAAGGTGAAGTAAATCTAAAATCTTACAAAGAACATATAAATATCTTATGTCTTATGGATACTGGAAATGGGGCATCACTTATATATAGAGATGACAAAAAAGCCTATATGATACCGCTTCCATTTATAGGACATTATATGAAAAAAAGCTGGGGCGTTTATGCAAAATTGTCAAAATTGGGAAAAATTCCAAGACTCTTCGGTTTATAAAAAAATTATGTTACTTTGGGTAATAAATATAAATCTTTTTCTATGATACCAAGTTAATTTTATAATTAAATAACTATTAAGATATAATTTTTATTAATAGTTATATCACAGCTTGCTTATAAAGGAGCAAACGATGGTTAGAAAAATACTCTCAAAAAAAGACTCCCCGAAAAACGTCACCGACATAGAAAAAGAGTTGGGTGAGAGTGACTTTATAGTTTCAAAGACTGATATTAAAGGTAATATTATCTACTGTAATGAGATATTTACTAATATGTCTGGATATAATGCATCTGAGCTTATTGGCGCAAATCACAATCTTATACGACATCCCGATATGCCTCGTATCGCTTTTAAAACTCTCTGGGACCTTATCAAAAATAAAAAAGAATTTTTTGGATTTGTAAAAAATCTTTGTGCTGATGGAGGTTATTATTGGGTGTTTGCTTACATCACAGCTGATTTAGATGCAAATAAAAACATCATAAGCTACACCTCCGTTAGAAGAAAACCTCCAAAGTCTGCTATCGAAATAATTGTCCCTATATATAAATTACTAACAGATGCAGAAAAAAATGGCGGTATGGATGAATCTGCAAAAATTTTAAATGAATTTTTACAAAAAAACAGTATAAGTTATGAAGAGTTTGTCATAAATCTTCAAAAAGGACAATAACATGAACAAAAGCTATACAGTTATCGCTCTTTTGGTTTTAGTGCTTGTTAGTGTTGGCATCTTAGCTGTGAACTCTCAAGTCATTTTCGCTGCGCTTATAGCAGTCTTAGCAATTCTCTCTCTGTTTATCCCCCAAAAAAAAGATGTAGATAAAGATGAAGATGCTCTTATGGATAAGATAGCACAGACTTTAGATGGTGTAAAAGATGGAAAACTCTCAACTCGTGTTATTTTGCATAGACATGATAGTAAACTAGAAAATATCGCATGGAATATAAACAAGTGTCTAGATCAAGTAGAAGTAGTTCTAAGAGAGAGTAGAAACACCATAGATGCGGTTAGTCAAGGTTTTATGTATAGAAGTATGTATCCATCTGGCTTGCAGGGAGAATTTGAAGAGACAGCACATCAGATACAAAAAGCAGTAGAGTCTATGAAAGCAAATGAGGGCTACAAAGTGATGGGTCAACTAAGTGCTACATTTAGCAATTTCAACGCTGGAATGAAAGGTAATTTCGACCTTATAGCTTCAGACATAAATAAAACAGAAAGTTCATTTATAGAGGTAACTGCTAGCACAACTCAGGCGTGGACATCTGCTAAAGAGACTTACAGTTCCCTGCAAACAACTACAAAAGAGATAGAGGGCCTTAGCCAATTAGTTACAAACACTTCAGATGCTATAAAAGAGATGGATGCTAATGTTGGTAATATCGCCATGATAGTTAATCTCATCAAAGATATAGCAGATCAGACAAATCTTCTTGCACTAAACGCTGCCATAGAGGCAGCAAGGGCAGGTGAGCACGGACGTGGTTTTGCAGTTGTAGCAGATGAGGTTAGAAAATTAGCAGAGAGGACTCAAAAAGCAACTGGTGAGATTAGTATGACTATAAACCACCTCCAAGAGCAATCAAAAAGCATTTCTCACAACTCCCTTGCTGTGGATGATATAGCTAATGAAACAAGCCAAACGATGGGGTTGTTTTTAGATACTATGAAAAACTTTACAACAAATCTCTCAAGTACATCAAGGCTCTCAAATAGAAGTAGTTTTGCCCTCTTTTTGTCAAACTACAAGATTCAGCACATACTCTTTAAGTCTAATGCTTACTCAGCAGTTGTAAGTTCTAATGTAACAAAAGAGTTGAAAAAAGATTATAAGGATTGCGGCTTTGGGCTTTGGTATTATGGAGTAGGGAGTGAGCTTTTTGGACAAAATAGCTCTTTTAAAGCTATGGAGCCCCATCATAATGCCTTTCATAATCTTATAAATGAAAACCTAGACTCTGCTTTATCTGGAGACTCTCTAACGAACAAAGGGACAAAAGAAGCACTACTTAGAAGATTTGATGAGGCTGAGATGCATTCAAACAAACTTTTTGAACTTATGGATAAGCTCTCACAAGATGTCGGTGGAAGTGTAGAGATGCAAGAAGTCTTAGAGAAAAAAAATTGATTTATTTAAGTTAGTATTGTGCTATTTTAGTTAAACTTTAGATAATTTTATACTATGGAATAACAAAACATCATGAAGCTATTCACCTTGTCTATTTTTCTTGCCTTATCAAGTTCCCTTTTGGCGGATAGCTTTAAAGTAAACTTTGCACCACTCCCAACTACTAGGGTTACTAAAGATATAGAAGATTTTTTACCTATGAGCAGATACCTAGAGTCGAAAATCCCTATAAAAATCAACTATGTTTACGAAAAAGACTATCAAGGGATACTTGATGGTTTTAAAGATGGCTCCATAGATATGGCTTATTTTGGACCTCTTCCATATTTATCTTTAAAAAAAGAGTATGACTCTATAGAGCCCATCGTTACATTCAAGCAAGATGATGGGTCTGTTAAATATAGATGTGTCCTTGCAAAATTTAGAGATGATGAGTTCAAAAAGGAGGCTCCCATAAAAGTAGCACTTACGCAAAGTCTTTCAACTTGTGGTTACTATATGAGCAGCATCTTGTTGAGGGAAAACTTCAATATTGATCTCTCTAAACAAAATTACAAATATACTATGTCACATACAAACGCCCTTACAAGTGTTCTAAAAGGAGAGTTTTTGGTGGCTGGAGCTAAAGAGAGCATAGCAAAAAAGTTTGAATCTTTAGGCATGGAGATTATCGCAAAAAGTGAACTTTTACCAGGGTTTAGTCTTGTTGTAAATACTAAGACTCTTGATAAAGAGCAGATAAAGAAGATAAAAGAGACTCTTTTAGAACTAGAAGACAGAGAAGCTAAAGACTCAATGGGCGTTCTTTCAAATGGAGTTGCAGAAGCCTCTACGCGCGACTATGATGGTTTGAGTATAGATATTGAGATGCCGCAAAAAGATGTTGAAAAATGAAGCTAAAGATTTCTATGGCCTTTATACTTCTTTTTTTAGTATGCGGTATTTTTTTAAGCTTATTATCAACCTCTAAACAGAGTGTAATACAGAGCACTGCAGATAAAAATATAGAGCTTTTAAGAGTTGCAAACGACTCCATTTTAGGCACTTACCTGCTTTTGGCTCAAAAAAGCTACTATCATACTCTCAATAAAGATGTAAAAGATGTCTTAAAAGAGTTCAAATACGCAGATGAACCACAAAAATCTCTTCTAAGAGGGAGGTTATATAGACTTTTATATAAGGATTATGAGTTTCTAACTAAGTTAAATGTTAGACAGTTTCACTTTCATACGTATGACTCTAAAAGCCTACTTAGATTTCATTTACCATATAAAAATGGAGACTCCCTAGCAGAGATTCGAAGCTCCGTTAAAATCGCAAATAGTGAGTTTAGAGATGTTATGGGTTTTGAGGGTGGTAGACTCTATCCTGGCTATAGATATGTTTTTCCTATTTTTGATGAGCAAGAACACTTAGGGAGTGTTGAGTTTTCAGTCTCTTTTGAGGGAATAGAAAAAAGACTTAGAAATATTTTTCCATCATTTACTCACAAGATTATTTTAGATAAAGAGGAAAGTTATAACAAGGTATTTAAAGAGCATAGGGATTTTTTTGTAGCATCTGAGCTAAGTAGCGACTACTGCTTTGAAAATCCTGTATTCTCACAGTTAAATAGAGAGTCGCAAAAGGATCCTTTTGTTAAAAAAATTACAGGGCTAGTTAAAAATAGTAAAGATTTTCCTGAAAAATTAAATAAAAAAGAGAGTTTTTCTTTACCTATAATACATGGCAATAAAGGATGTGTAGCAGTCTTTTTAAACTTAAAAGACATAGACAAAAAAAGTTCTGGCTATATAGTTTCGTATGCTCCACTTGATGAAATAGCCACTATAAAGAGAAGATATGAGCTTTTTGAGATAGCCATTATCATAGTCTTTTTGCTTCTTTTTGCACTTACTGCAGTCGTAATAATGCAGATGCAAAAGATAAAAAATGAGTCTCTTAAGATACAAAAATTTATGGATGTTCAAAGTTCTATTGTTATACTGACAGATGGCATAAAGTTTAATTTTGCAAATAAAAAGTTTTTTGACTTTTTTAACTACAAAAACATAGAAGCATTTTTAGAAGATCAAGAGTGTATATGTGATTTTTTTATAGAAGATAAAAATTTCTTTAGTTTAACAGATGTAAAAGATGGTGAGAAGCACTGGGTTGAAAGTCTTTTAAATCTTCCAGGAAGGGCTAGAGTAGTGCAGATGCTTGACTCAACCATGACGCCACATGCTTTTGCAGTTGCTATCAATAAATATAATTCAAAACAGTATGTTATCGATTTTGCAGATATAAGTGATGCTATGAGCGAGAAGCTTCAGCTCCAAAAACAAGCAGAAAGAGACTTGCTTACAAATTCGTACAACAGAGTGTTTTTTGATAAAAATATAGACTCTATAATCGAGTTAAATAAAAAAGAGGACAGCCACACTGCTATTGTTTTTTTAGATATAGATTTTTTTAAAAAAGTAAATGATACCCATGGGCATGCAGTGGGTGATGAGGTTTTAAAAACACTCTCAAACATCATAAAAACCAACATTAGAAAAGATGATAGATTTATTCGTTGGGGCGGTGAAGAGTTTATCGTAGTTTTAGCTGCTAAGACAATAGTGCAAGCAGCTATGTTAGCTGAGCATCTAAGAGTAATCATTGAGGAATACAAGTTTGACACTATAGGCCCTCTTACTTGTAGTTTTGGAGTTTCTTTACATAAAGAGGGAGATATACAACAAACTATACAAGAGGCTGATGAGAGACTCTATACAGCAAAAAGAACGGGTAGGAACAAGGTAGTCTCCGCTTAAAGATTAACTACACAAGTGAGATTTCAATCTCTTTAAGGTAACACGTCTCTTATGGGAAGAGGGAACTTGTTTAGTTTGGCATCTGTATGACTCGCAATTCATGCCTTTAGCAGACATTAAAAATAATTATAAGCCTTTTTAATGTACAATCAATAAAACAAAATTTCAAAGGCTCTACACCATAAGAGCTTTAAATCTCTTTTATAAAGGTAAAAAAATGAAGAAAAAAGTTTTACTACTTCATGGATGGGGAGGAAGTGATTCACCTCATTGGCAGAGCTATTTAGCAGCTGAAATTGCTAGAGATTATGGTTGTGTTAGTTTTTTAAAGTTAACAGACTTTGAGTCACCAGATAAAGATGTTTGGGTAAAAGAGACACTAAAAGAGCTTCGAGAGTTTCGAGCTAATGTTGTTATCTGCCACTCCCTTTCAACTATCTTATGGTTTCATATGTGCAATAGTGGACTCATAGAGGATGTGGAGTACCTATTTTTAGTTGCACCTCCTAGCCTTGAGACAAGCATATATGAGCTAAAAAACTTTTTTCCTGTAGAAGCTCCGATAAACCTACATGCGAAAGAAGCTCTCTTAGTATGTTCTGATAATGATCCATATATGAATATAGAAGAAGCAAAAAAACTTAGAGATAAGTTAGGTATAGAGATGCAGATTTTAGAAGGTGCTGGGCATATAAATGCTGATAGTGGTTTTGGCGAGTGGAAATGGATGTTAGAAAAAATAAAATCGATAAAATAATAGAGGACAGATAGATGAATGACACATTTGAAGAGCTAGAATCAGAATTACAGATAGTATATTTAAACATAGAGACTATTGCAGCGAGAGTTGCAAACAAAGAGCTTGATGCTTATGAAGGGTTCTTGGAGTCCGAGAAGTGGAAAAATAGAGTTGTAGAGATAGGATATGCTCTAAAAGAAAAAGGCATAGATATTACTAAAAGATATGACTAGGTTTATTTGAGCTTAAAGAAGAGAGAGTATTGGCATACATCAAGTGCTTTATTTTTTATTTTAGATACACTTGAAGCGAACAAATAAAAATAAAGCATAAGAGATGACTGAAGAGAAATTTATCTACGACAGCCAGACTGTCTTAAAGTTTATCCAATGTTACTGTGACCATGAGCACAAAAAAGCTGATAAAAAAGCAGATGCTATAGCTCTTTGTTACAAAGAAAAAGACTTAGAAGAGTCCATACACTTCTCCCTTTGCGATAGATGCGAAGAGACTCTATACTACTCATATGTAAAACTACAAGAGTGCCCACACGATGAAAAACCAAGTTGTAGAAAGTGCCCAAAACCTTGCTATGACAAAAAAGAGTGGAAACTTCTAGCTAAAATCATGCGCTATAGTGGTTTGAAGTTTGG
>JAVEST010000065.1:0-10611 GCA_034006465.1 Sulfurimonas sp.
TTTCTATGCAAGCCCGTGATGTGCATCCATCAAGACTTATAAAAGCAAAAGAGACTCTATCACAACTTATAAGAGTTCATAAAAATAGTCGGTTTGCTATTGTGGGTTTTACTACAAATGCCATCATTCTTTCGCCACTAACCCAAGATAGAGAGCTACTTGAGCATCTCTTTGGTTCTCTTGATGAAAATATGATTATGACTAAGGGCAGCTCTATTATGAGTGCCTTAGAACTTATGACAAAGATGTCAAAATCGAAAAAACCAAGCGTAGTGATACTTAGTGATGGAGCAGATGAGACAAGTTATACAAAAGAAGCTGAGTTTGCAAAAAAAAGAGGTTTAGTTATAAATGTCTTTATGTTAGCTACAAAGATGGGTGATAGCATAGTCTTAGAGAGTGGAGAGTTTTTAAAAGATGCAGCTGGAAATATCGTAATAAGCCGTGAAAATGAAGCCATAAGAGAGTTAAGTAGAGCCACTGATGGAGTGTATACTAAGAGTTTTGATGAGCTTCTAAATGCTTTGGAGTCTCAAAGAAGTGATGATGAAAAAAGCGAGCAGAGTGTAGTTGATAATAGTGAACTTTTTTACTACTTTGTCCTTTTGGCAATAGTAAGCTTTTTAGTAAGTAACACAACTTTAAAAAAATATGTTTTAGCTTTTTTACTCCTCTTTGGAGTGAGCTTAGATGCAAGCCTCTTAGACTACTTTACGGATAGAAATATAAAAGAGTTTAAGTTAGCAAATGCTCACTATAGAAGTGGAGAATTTGAGGAAGCGATAAGTTCTTATGAGATGGTAAAATCTTCAGATGCCGAGTTTAAAGCTATAGTTTTTTATAACATGGCAAACTCGCTAGTAAAGCTAAAGGAGTATGAAAGAGCAAAAGAGGCTTATATGAAGTCCCTCACTCTTTTTTACTCAAAAGAGGCAGATGAAAATATGCGATATGTAAAGAATTTAAAAGAGCAGATGCAAGCAGAGTTTAAAAACAGTTCTAAAAAAGCGTCTCTATCAAAGGGTAAAAAAAAGAAGAAAAAAGAAGGTGGAGGCTCAAATATGAATGTAAGTGCTAGCAGTGGAAGCTCAGATGCAAAAGATGCTAAAGAGGTATCTGCACAAAAAAAGATAGACCTAAATTCAAACAAAACAAAACTTAGCTCAAAGGCGTATGAGCTGATAAATAAGGAGCAAGTAGATGAAAAACAACCTTGGTAAAGTCTTTTTACTCTTGCTTTTAAGCGTGAAACTCTTTGCATCTACATATGAGTGGAGTGTTTTAGCAGATAAAAAAAGTGCTATGACAAATGAGCCAATCTATCTAAAATATAGCTGTACTTTTAGTGATATAGCACATACTTATATGATAGAGTTCAATCCAGTTGTGGATAATGAAGAGTATAAAATTTTGCTCTTAAGTGAAACTAAAAATATAATAGATGAAAAAAGAATCAATACTTATGAATATCTACTATATGTAAAAAAAGCACAAAATTTTAAGCTTTTTCTTGATACAAAGATGAAAAAAACAAACAAAGACTCCATAAAAAACAGTGTTATAGGGCGGGATAATTTTGCACTTGAAGATTACAGTGTAAAGTTTATTAGGCAAGAGGGTGTGGAGATAGATATACAAGATGCTAAAACTGAGCTTGTGGGGAAAATCAGCGTTGATGTGAAAAAAGATGAAAATAGCACAGTTATGGCTTATGAACCTTACCATTTTGAGATAAAAATAGAGGGGCATGCAAATCTTGATGCTATAGAAGCATTTCATTTTGATATAGATGGAGTCAAAATTATAGAAGAAAAGCCTATAAAAAACCTCGAACTTACAAAAGATGGTTTTGTTGGTTCTTGGAGTCAAAAGTTTGCATTTGTTAGCGATGCTAGCTTTAGAGTGCCAAAGATAGAGATAGAGTATTTTGATATAGATGAGGAGAAGCTAAAGCTTTTGAGTTTTGATGAGGTGGATGTTGAAGTAAAAGAGCTTTATAAAAAAGAAGAGCTCTTAGATTTAGAAGAGGAAAAAGCTTTAGAGATAAAGTATGAGTATATTTACTATGCTTTAACATTTTTAGCTGGGTTCCTTTTTGCAAAGATAAAATTTAAAAAAAGAGTGAAACTTTCATCATATGAGAAGATATTTAACAAAAAAGTAGATGATGTAAAGACTCTTGAAGAGTTGATTTTTTTGCTAGTTTTAAGTGATGCAAAAAAGTATAGCAAGATTATAGAGAGTATTGAGCAAAAAGAGATAGGGACGCTGCAAAAGGCTAAACAAGTAAGCAAGTTCAAGATAAGTTAAATGAGTTTTAACTAAAATTCGTGAGATTTTAAAAGGGAAAACTATATGAAAATATCATTTAAGCAGGTGTTAGGGACATTAATTACTGCTTTACTTATGAGTGGATGTGCTCAAAAAATTAAGATAAAAGCACTACAGCCTGCTGAAGTCGAAGAGATGGCTACAAAGAAAAAAATAGCAATAAGTAGCTTTAAAAATGATTATTATGGACTCTCTGGCAAGATAGAGTCTCAAATAGCTAAGCATAAATTAGATCAAAAAAGATACTTTACCGTGGTAAGTAGAAGAGACTTAGACAAGATTATAGCTGAACAAAAACTGCAATCATCTGAGCTTATGGATGAGGCAACTGCTACGAGGGTTGGAAAACTTATAGGTGCTCAAGCTGTTATAAATGGGGAGATAGCATCTGCTAGTGGTGAGTCAGGTAGATATTTAAAAGATGCAAAAGAGTGTCTAAACTATACTAAAAAAGGGTGTACTAAATGGCGTTACTACAAAGTGACTTGCCATACAACAAAGGCCTCTGTCTCTGCAAATATCAATATTGTAAATGTTGAAACAGGCTCTATTATCTATGGAGATACTCTAAATAAAGAGTATAGCGCTGACTCTTGCAGACCTATTATAAGTGACTACTTTAGTCTTGGGAGCTCCACTGCGATTTTGTCAAAAGGTCAAGCATTAAATAGATTAACAACAGAAATAGCAAACGAATTTGTATATAAGCTTACTCCTAACTATATCTATTTTGAAGTAGCCTTGCTCGATAAAGTAGAGCTCGATGATGCAACAAGCAAACAAAAACAGACTTTTGAAAACTCACTAGAGTTTATTAAGGCTGGTCGTATGGATAGAGCAGAGTCGCTGCTCCAACAACTCTTAGATGAGCTTGATGGTAGATCTTATGTAGTTGCGTATGTTTATGGCGTAGTTCAAGAGGCTGAAGGAAGATTAAACGATGCAAAAAAAGCATATACTTTGGCTGATGACTTAACTACTAAACCCGTTGAAGAGATAAACTTAGCTCTAAGAAGAATCGATAATTCGATTGATAAAAGAGAGAGAGCAAAGAGGCAGATAGATGCTAAGTAGATATATAAAAACTTTAGTTTTATTGCTATCTATATCTCTTCTAGGTGGATGTATGGGAGCTTCTGCTCCAACTTCGCCATCAAAAGTAGAGCCGCTACCAGCTTGGATAAATGCCCCTCTTCCTAGTGACAGTGCAGAGTTTATGTATGGAATGGCAATAGCACAAGATAGAGATGCTGCTATAAAAGCAGCCCTTAGTGATATGGTCTCAAAACTTGGAACCACCATAGAGTCTTCTTATGAGTCAAATGAGGAGGTTCGTGGTGGCTTTGTAAACTCAAGTGTCAAAAATCAGATAAAATCTGGTGTTTCAAAGATTAGCATCAACAATTACGAGGTCATAAAGTCTCATAGGGTTAGCTATAGAGAGTTTGCGGTGATGGTACAAAGTGATAAAACAAAGTTTATAAAAGGGCTTAAACAAAGCCTAGAGATGCAAAAAAAAGAGATATCACAAAAGTATGATTTGCTAAAGAGCTTAGATGCACTAAGTAGATATAATGCTAAAAAAGAGCTCTCTTTAAGGGCTAATGAGTTACTTTCAAATATCCTTATCATCTCAGAATTAGATAAAAATTTTGATAAAAAAAAGAACTTAGACTTTATAGAAGTAAAACAAAAAGAGTTTTTACAAGAGGCTAAGAGTTTGAAGTTTTTTGTAAGTGGAGATGCTAAGTCTTTAAAGTTTATAGATATTATAAAAAACTATCTTGCACAAAATGGTTTTAATGTAGTAAATTCTAAAGATGCTATAGAGATAAAAGCTAAAACGAGTGAGAATATAAATCGCCACGCCTCTATGCAGATAGCAGTTATCACTTTAGACATTGGTGTTTATGATAAAAACCGACGCATTGGCGGAAAGAGTATAATACTAAAAGAGAGATATAGTGGTTCAATGGAGAGTGTTTATAAAAATGCCTCTATCCACCTTAAACAAGATATAGAGTCTCAAGGCATTAACGAGGTGATTGGGATTAACTTAGTAGAAAACTATTAACCACGCTTAGATATACTTCTCAAAACATTTAACACAAGGTTGTTTTAATATGGTTGGCAAGATACAAAAGATAAAACAAGAAGTCTCTAAAGTAGTTGTAGGGCAAGAGAGGATGATAGACGGCATGCTTATCGCACTTTTGTGTGATGGACATATCCTTATAGAAGGCGTTCCTGGACTTGCAAAAACTACAACAGTAAATGCACTAGCATCTTCACTTGGACTAAATTTTAAAAGAGTTCAATTTACTCCAGATCTACTTCCATCAGATATACTCGGTGCTGAGATTTATGATCCACAAAACAATAACTTCAAAATCAAAAAAGGTCCAATCTTTACAAACCTTTTACTAGCAGATGAGATAAACCGCGCTCCTGCAAAGGTTCAGTCAGCTCTACTTGAAGTGATGCAAGAGAAGCAAGTAACACTTGGTGATGCTACCTTTAAACTAGATCTCCCTTTCTTTGTTATGGCTACTCAAAACCCAGTAGAACAAGAGGGTGTTTATCAACTCCCAGAAGCTCAACTAGATAGATTTATGCTTAAGATTGTGGTTGACTATAACACTAAAGAAGAAGAGCTTGAGATTGCAAGGCGCATCTCTAGCGGTGCTTTTGAGAAGATTTCTGCTGTCATAGATGCAAGTGAGCTTGAAGAGTTAAAAGAGTCGATAAAAAGCGTTCACATAGATGAAGAAGTTGAGAAGTATATTATCGAGCTTGTTAGTGCTACGAGAAATCCTAAAGAGTATGGACTCGAAGAGCTTCAAGACTATATACAGTTTGGAGCATCTCCTCGTGTTAGCATCGATATGTTTAAAGCTGTAAAAGCTATGGCATTTCTGCGAGCAAAAGAGTTTGTTACGCCTGTTGATGTTGCATATATAGCAAAAGAAGTTATGCGTCACCGCATCGTACTCTCTTATGAAGCCGAGGCTGAGGGCATTACAACTGATGAGATTATTCAAAAAGTCTTAGAGACTGTAGCTATTCCTTAAGGCTTGAGTTTTGAGTAAACTACAAAAGATTTTAGTTCGAGCTAGACGTCAAGTCTATAGCGAGATGATAGGAAACAATCCATCTATATTTCATGGTGAGGGCTATGACTTTATAGAGCTTCGTGAGTATATGGCGGGAGATGATATTCGCCATATCGACTGGAATATCACAGCTAAGATGCAGCGTCCATATATAAAAGTTTTTCGTGAAGAGAGAGAGCTAAATGTTGTTTTAGTCTCAGTACTAAATGGAAGTGTACACTTTGGTTCAAAAAAATTTAAGCAAGATAGCATCGCTGAGGTAAACGCACTCTTGGGCTACTCAACTCTAAAAAATGGCGACTTGTTAAGCTCATATATCTTTACAGACAAACTAATCTCAAGCTCAAAACCTAGCAAAAAACTCCATCAGGTTCAAAAAACCACACAAGAGATCCTTGACTTTGAAGCACTAAACCAAAAGCTCGATTTTAAAGTTATAGCCGATACTCTTTATAAAAGGCTAAAAAGAAGATCACTTATCATAATCATAGGAGATTTTTTTGAGGTTCCTGACTTTAATGTTTTAGCCAAAAAACATGAAGTTATAGCCATTATAGTTAGGGATATACTAGAAGAGCATCCCCCTAAGATGGGTTTCGCATCTCTAGTTGATCCACAAAGTGGAGCCACTTTGGAGGGAGACTTTAACGCATCAAGTGTAGAATCTTATGCAAAAAAAGTAGCTGCACATGACCATAAACTCTTTGATACTTTAAAAAAACATCGAGTGAGATTTACTAAAGTTTATACACATAAGAGCGCAAGTGTTGAGCTTCGCAGACTCTTTGAGGGTAGATAGATGCAAGATATAGAACTTCATGATATTAAGACCATAGTAGAGATAGATGAGTACTCACTTTTTTATCTCTTAGGGACTATATTTATCACTACTTTAGTAGTTTTAGCACTCATTTATCTACTTGTAAGATACATAAAAAGCAAAAATGTTTACAATAAAAGGGCAGAGCATTATAAGCTGATGACTCTGCAAAGCTTAAGTAAAACAAAAGAGGCAGCTTATGCTATCACTTTTTATGGGCTTGCATTTAGAGATGATTCACCTAGACATTTTGAGATGTATGAAAACCTAACTAAAAGATTAGAACCATATAAGTATAAAAAAGAGGTAGAGCCTTTTGATGATGAAGTTAAGAGCTATATAGAGTTATATCGAGGTATGATTGATGTTTGAGGGCATCTATTTTGAGTATCCTATCTTTGCACTTTTAGTTGTTTTTTTTATAGTTTGTGCCATTTTTTGTAAACAAAGAGCATCATCTATATATTTTCCTCATACAAAAGATTTTATGCAGGATTCTGTCTCAGCTTCAAAGATACTTTTTTTTCTAAAGTGGCTTGGCATCGTTATGCTCATCATCGCCTTTATGTCGCCTATAAAAGATGAGCCTTATGAGTTAGAGCCAAAAGATGGTTATGAGATAGCGCTTATCTTAGATGCATCTCAGTCGATGCAAGCACAAGGTTTTGATCTTGCAAATCCATACTCTACAAGGTTTGATGTAGTTAAAGAGATAGTTAGCTCTTTTATAAAAGAGAGAAAAAATGACAATATGGGCTTGGTTGTTTTTGGATCTTACTCTTTTATAGCATCTCCACTTACCTATGATGAAAATATCTTAAACAAGATAGTCTCTCAGCTTGGCATCGGTATGGCTGGACCATATACAGCTCTCTATACTTCGCTAGCTCAGGGAGTCAACCTCTTAAAAATGAGTGAGAGTAAAAGTAAGGTTGCCATACTTCTAACTGATGGATATAGCACACCGCAAATAGATAAAATCCCTCTTGATGTAGCACTAGATCTAGCAAAAAAAGAGGGCATAAAAGTCTATCCTATCGGCATTGGGATGCCACATGAATATAATGGCGAAATCTTAATGCAAATCGCAGATGAGACTGGGGGAAAAGCCTTTGGAGCTGCAAGTGCAAGTGAACTTGAGAAGATTTATAAAAAGATAGATGAACTAGAGACTTCAGAGATTAAAGCTCAGACATTTTCATACACAAAGTATTACTATTTTTATCCACTCTTTATAGCACTTATCTGTCTAATGTTTTATGTTTATTTGAAAAATAAAAGGGGTAGTTTATGATTTTTTTGCATCCTGAATTTTTGTACTATATGCTCCCCCCACTCTTTATACTCTTTGGGCTACTTCTTACTCAAAAAGATTTTGAAGCTACTTTTTTTTCTGCTGAGGTGATAGAGAGACTTAGCGTAAGTGCAAATACAATGTCACAAAGACTAAGAAATGCTCTCTTTTTTCTTGCCTGTTTTTTGATAATTTTAGCATTGGCAGAGCCAGTTATAGATGAGGGTAAAGTCTTAGTAAAGGCAAAGAGTGCGGATGTAATGATTGCTATTGATATAAGTGACTCAATGCTAGCGCAAGATTTATATCCTAACCGCTTAGAGTTAGCAAAACAAAAAGCTCTGATGTTTATAGATGAGATGAGTGAGGAGAGAGTTGGAGTTATGGCCTTTGCTAAGAGTTCCTATCTTGTGTCGCCTCTTAGTTTTGATAGCAAAGCAGTTGGTTTTTTGCTAAAGCATCTAGATACTAACTCCATAACACAAAAGGGTACAAACTTTTTATCTATCTTAGAAACATTTGCAAAGTCTCATGAAAGTAGAGATGAAAAATACCTTTTAATCCTTAGTGATGGTGGAGATAATAGTGACTTTAGCAAAGAGATAGAGTTTGCAAAAAAGAACAAGATAGTCGTTTTTGTACTTGCTATTGCAACTAAAGAGGGTGCACCTGTTAAAAAAGAAGACGGTAGTTTTATAGAGCACAAGGGCAAAATCATTATCTCAAAACTAAATAAAGAGATAGCAAGCCTTGCGACTCAAAGCGGTGGAGTCTATATAGAGTCATCGCTTGCAAATACAGACATAAAAGCGATGCTCAAAGAGATAAAGTCCATCTCAAAGGCAAAAGAGCTAAAGAGTGAGGAGATAAACAGGTATGAACCGCTCTTTTACTATCCACTGGGTGTAGCACTTTTTTTACTTCTTTTTGCTACAAGTTCATTATCAAAACGGGTAAAGCCTGAACTTGCATCTATGCTACTTTTTTCTATGCTTATAGTCTTTAGCAGTGAGACAAAAGCTTCAATGCTTGACTTTGTAGAACTAAAAGACGCAAAAGAGGCTTACGAAAAAGGGGAGTATAAAAGAGCCTCAGAGCTTTATGAAAACTACGCAAACAAGTCTCAAGTTGGCGAGGGTTATTTTAACGCAGCAAATGCTTTTTATAAGCAAAAAGATTATAAAAAAGCCATAGAAGCTTATGAGAGAGCTTTGTTTGACACAAAAGAGATGAGAGCTAAAAATCTCTCAAATCTTGGCAATGCTTATGCAAAGTCTGGGGAGCTGCAAAAAGCTGTAGATGCTTATGAGAGCTCTTTAGAGATAGAAGATGACAAAGAGACTAGAGAAAACTTAGAGAGAGTCAAAAAATTGCTAAAAGAGCAAGATGAACAAAAAGAAGATAAACAAAACAAGCAAGATAAAAAAGACAAAGAAGATTCTAGTGAGTCTGGCGATGAAGACTCAGATGATAAAAACTCTCAAGACGAATCAAGCTCTAAAAGTAGCGAATCAGATAAAGAAAAAAAGAGTGATGAGACAAAAGCAAAAGAAGAAGATAATAACAAAGATGAGCAAAATATAGATGCAAAAGAAGATAAAAAAGAGCAGCTAGATGAGCTTGAAAAAGATGAAAAAAAGGGTGACTCAAGTGCAAGTACAAAAGAGCTTGAAGAAGCACAGATGAGTGATGCAGAGCAGAGAAAGTGGCTAGATGAACTAAACACACAAAACAGTAGTTTTATCTATAAACTTAGTGATGAAAAACCTACAAAGGATATGAGTGATGAGAAACCTTGGTAAGATAGTTTTAGTTTTACTTCTTTTAAAAGTTGCACTAAATGCCAGTGTTAGAGCTAGTGTAGATGCTACGAGTGTGGAGCTTGGAGAGATGGTTACATACTCTTTGCATCTAAGCTCTACAGATGCAAAAAGACCAGTTATACAGACGCTTTGTGGTGTAAATGTAATCTCGACTAGTTCGCAAAGTTCCATAGAGATGGTAAACACAAAAGTCTCAAGAAACAATACTTACAGCTATAAGTTTATACCGCAAAAAGATTGTGTGATAGAGCCTATGGAGATAGAAGTTGATGGAGTGGTGCAAAGAAGCAATGCTGTTGAGATAAAAGTGACACAAGGCGTGGTAAATGCTGATTCTGACTTTATCTTATCCTTAGAGAGTAGTACAAAAGAAGTTTATGTTGGAGAGCCATTTGAAGTTACTCTTTTGTTTAAACAAAAATTAGGAGCTGAGGCAGTTGATAGCAAGTTTGAAGCCCCAGTTTTAAAAGGTTTTTGGATAAAAGACGAAGCACAACCACAAAAGACACAAGAGGGCGGTTATGTAGTCACAAAAATCATCTACAAAATGGCAGCTCAAAGAGCAGGAGAGCTAAATATATCAAAGGCGAAAATGAGCGTAGCCTCAAGGAGCCACACAAGAGATAGCTGGGGTTCGTGGGTGCCAAAAATCAAGTGGCGGGCATACTACTCAAATGAGTTAAACATAGAAGTTAAGCCACTTCCTAAAGATGTTGGGCTTGTTGGAAGTTTCAGTATTGTGGCTACTGTAGATAAAAATGAGATAAACGCAAATGAGGCACTAAATCTTACTGTAGAAGTTTTTGGAGATGGAAACTTAGAAGATATTAAAAGTTTTAAGCCATATATAGATGGAGTAAATGTTTTTGAAGAGAAGATCTCAATAGATGCAAATAAGCTCACTCAAAAGATGGCATTTGTAGGGCAAAAAAACTTTACAGTAGAGCCATTTACTCTAAAGTATTTTGACCCAAAAACAAAAGAGATAAAGACAATAGGAACTGACAAAATTGAGATAAAAGTTAAAAATTCAAAACCAAAAGAAGAGCTTGTTATAAAAAAAGAGTTAGATGATGGGCAAGTACTTGTGCAAAGAAATGAAAATATATCAAGCCTATGGGCTCTACTTATTTTTGCTTTAGGTGCATTTTTGGGACTCGTTATTGGTCTTTTAAAACCATGGAAGAACTTTAAAAAGCAAAAGAGCCAATCTATAAAAGATGAGAGAGT
>JAVEST010000067.1:0-10407 GCA_034006465.1 Sulfurimonas sp.
TTCCGAGAGAGGTTGTTACGAGGTTGAAAGCTTGTTTTTGAAGGTGGGTGTTGGGTGGGGTTGGAGGCTCGTTTGCTTCTTTTATTTTGCTCCTACTTTTAGTAGGACTACTTTTGTTGTTTTTACAAAGATAACAAAGTCTATCCATAGTGACCAGTTTTGTATATACCAGACATCTAAATCTACCCTTTTTTTAAATGTTAGCTCGTTTCTTCCGCTTACTTGCCATAAGCCTGTGAGGCCTGGGTTTACTCTTAGGATGATGTTTTTGTTGTCCTCGCCCATAGCTTTAAGCTCTTGTGGCAGATATGGTCTTGGGCCTATGAGGTTCATATCGCCTTTTAGTATGTTGTAAAATTGTGGGAGCTCATCTAGTGATGTTTTTCTTAAAAAACTGCCTAACTTTGTGATGCGAGGGTCATTTTTATACTTATGGAACTTTTCATAGTACTTAACTTCATCTGGGTTTTTTAGGAGATACTCTTCTAGCATCTCTTGAGAGTCTTGGTGCATCGTGCGGTACTTATAGCACTCAAAGAGCTTAGAGTTTTTTCCTAATCTTTTTTGCTTAAAAAAAATAGTTCCTTGTGAATCTCTTTTGATAAGCATAGAGATAAAGAGATGCAAGATGAGGGCAAAGGGTAGAAGTAAGAGTGTGATGGTTTTTTCAAAGAGGGACTTTATAAATATGTTTTTAGCGCTTAGGAGTCTGTTTTGGATGTGGATGGCTGAAAACCTAATGTTTGAGAAGTCTATGATGGTTGCGTGTGAGAAATCTAAATAGTCTAGATATGGGATGATAAAGATATCTTTTGTGCTGCGAGATAGCTCTTTGACTCTCTCTTGTAGCTCATTTATGTCGAAGCCACGAGAGGAGATAATGATGAGAACATGGTTTTTGTCATCTTCTTTGTAGCCAAAATACCAGTTGTTTTCTATCTCTTTAGTTAGGATTTTATAGTTTTGTTTATCTGCGACTATCTTTACCCTAAGCTTAAAGACATCAAGTTTAAACAAAAGTTTCTTAGATACTCTTTTGAGTAGAAGGGTTGTAAAGATGGAGAGTATGAAAAACTTTAACAAAAAATCTACTGAGTAGCTGTCAAAAACTTCGGCAAGGGAGATAATAGTAAATACTGCAAAAAATGAGAAGAAAAAACCCTTAATAACCCTTAGTGCATCACTCCAAAAATCATACCTGAGTGTGTATATTTTCTGCACGCCAAAGGCTAAGAGTATAAAAGCAAAAATCCAAAGATGGGGGGATATGTCCAGCGGTGTGGTTTCTCTTTGTCTAAGAAGCACAAAAGAGATATAGAGTGCTAAAAAATCAACCCCAACAAGTAAGAAGCTAAGAAGATAAGAAAAAGGGTTAAATTTTGAACTGTTCATAAGGCTGATTATACTTTATAAACTCTTTATAAACTCTTGTATCTCTTCTTCGAATCTTTTTGTGTTATAGACCTTGGCATCTCTTGAGATAGAGGCTAAATCAAAGCTTTGCTTCTCAAATCTGTAAATGGCATCTATGATATCTTCTTTGGTTTGCTCGCTAAAATGAATGCCATTTTTACCTTCTATAACTGTCTCTGCTGTACCACCTTTACTAAGAGCTATAACTGGTGTTCCGCAAGACATGGCTTCTATGGGAACTATACCAAAATCTTCAATAGCTGCATATACAAAGGCTTTTGCTTTTTGCATATAGTGAGTTAATGCGTCTTTTTCTTGGTAGCCTAGTACTGAAATATTTGTTTTTGCTATGGCTTTTATGGCTTTTAAATCTTCACCGCTTCCAATGACTATGAGTTTTTTATCTGGCATCTCGTTGAATGCTTCTACGATGAGTTTTGTTTTTTTGTATGGGACTAATCTTGAAGCAGTAAGATAGAAATCTTCTTTGTTTGGCTCGTACACATAGTTTTTAGTATCGACTGGTGGATAGATAACTGTTGAGTCTCTCTTGTATGTTCTTTTGATTCTCTCTTGTACAAAGATAGAGTCTGCTATAAAATGATCAACTCTATGTAGTGTTTTTATATCCCACTTTCTGATATACCCAAGAGTGGCTTGGACAAAGAGTTTTTTAGGTTGAGGCAGAGATGCTGTGTACTCATCGTACAAATCCCAAGCATAGCGGATTGGTGTGTAGCAGTAGGATATATGGAGTTGGTTTTTATGTGTTTTTACTCCTTTTGCTACTGCCCATGAACTGCTAATAATCAAATCGTATTTGCTCAAATCAAAACTCTCTATAGCTAGTGGAAAAAGAGATAGGTAGCTTCTAAAGTGTTTTTTTGCAAAGGGGAGCTTTTGAATAAATGAGGTTTTTGCAAATCTACCATCAAGAACAGCTTCTCTGTCACTTGGGCTTAAAAAATCTACAAGCGAGAATATATCTGCATGGGGATAGATATCAAGTAGCGCTTTTAGGACTTTTTCTGCTCCTGCATCTGTTACGAGCCAATCATGAACTATCGCTACTCTCAACTAAAGTGCCTTTTTAATTTTAAGCATCTAACATCTCCTGGAGTGTTTGCTTAAAAGGTTTTTGCTCTACTTCGCCTATGGCTTTAAAGAGTTTTTTACATGAACCTGTAAGAGTTTTTATCTCTCCTTTTCTTACAAAATCTGGGTTGATTTTAACCTCTATCTTGTAGCCTGAGAGTTCATTCATCATCTCTATAACATCTAAGAGTTTTATGCCTCTGTTTGAAGCAATGTTAAAAACTTCTGATGCAAAGGGAGATTCTAGGAGTCTTTTATAGGCTTCACAAACATAGTCAATATCGTTAAACTCTCTACTTATCTCTAGGTTTCCTAGCTCTATAGTTCCCTTTTTTTCTTTAAAGTGTTTTACTATTTTTGGAATCAAAAAGTGCTCTTGTTGGTTTGTGCCTGTGTAGTTAAAGGGTCGTGCTATGATGATGTTTAGTTTAGAAAAATAGTTTGCTGCTAAAGACTCCATAGCATATTTACTAGCGCCGTAGTGGTTTGTTGGCTTAACACAGAGTGTCTCATCAAGCACTTCTAAACCTTGGTTTCCATAGAGTGTAGCACTACTAGCTAGGAGTATCTTTGCAGGCTTAAGGTTGAGTTCTATAAGGGCATCTAAGATATTTAGAGTGCCTATGGTGTTTACTTTGTAAAAGTCTTCATGCTTGTCATGTGCGGGAAAGGAGATGCCACTTAAGTGGATAAGATAATCAGGCTCGCATGCCATAAGAGCTTTTATGATATCTTCTTTGTTTGTGATGTCGCATCTATATTTTTTCTCATCACTATGAAACAAGGAGGTTCCATAAACTTCATATCCTGCTTTTTGAAGATATGAAGAGAGGTGGGTACCGCTAAAGCTATCTATACCTGTTATTAGGACTTTTTTCATACCTTAGAAACTATAACCTATCTCGTTTCGTCTTAAGTCCTCTTTTACCATCATGGCACAAAGCTCTTCAAGCTTGCATTTTGGCTCCCAGCCTAGCTCATCTTTTGCTTTTTGCGGGTTTCCTATGAGCAAATCTACTTCAGCTGGGCGGTAAAATTTTGGGTTTACTCTCACAACTATTTTACCACTTGCCTTATCTTTTGCTATCTCATTTTCATCTTTGCCGCTATACTCAAGTTCGATTCCCGCTGCTTTAAATGCCATGGTTACAAAATCTCTTACCGTCTCGGTTCTGTTTGTAGCTACTACAAATGTGTCTGACTTTTTTACTTGTAGCATTAAGTACATCGCCTCTACATAGTCTTTTGCATAACCCCAGTCTCTTTTAGCATCCATATTTCCTAGCTCTAGGCAGTCTAGTTTGCCGAGTTTGATCTTAGCTACGCTATCTGTTATCTTTCTTGTAACAAACTCTTTTCCTCTTAGAGGTGATTCGTGGTTAAATAGTATGCCACTAGATGCGAATATACCATAAGACTCTCTGTAGTTTACCACCATCCAATGTGCATAAAGTTTTGCTGCACCGTATGGGCTTCTAGGATAAAAGGGAGTTGACTCTTTTTGAGGAATCTCTTGGACTAAACCAAACATCTCTGAAGTGCTTGCTTGATAAAACTTTATCTTTGTATCTACTATGCGGATAGCTTCAAGCAGATGCACACATCCGAGTCCCGTTATATGAGCAGTTGCAAGAGGTTGCTCAAAAGAGACACCTACAAAGCTCTGTGCTGCAAGGTTGTAGATCTCATCTGGTTTTATCTCTGCTACCATTCTTACGGTGTTTGCTTGATCAGTTAAGTCATACTCAACTAGGTGAAGATTTGGATGATTTTCAATACCAAGCTCTTCTATACGCCAAAAGTTTACTGAAGAAGTTCTTCTATATGTTGCATAAACCTCATAACCTTTTTCTAAGAGTAGCTCCGCTAAATACGCACCATCTTGTCCTGTTACGCCAGTTATTATCGCTTTTTTCATTATCACACTCACTCTACTAATTTGTCTAAAAGATTTAACTCTTTAAAATTGTTTGTTAACATTAACAAGCCTATATATGAATCTACTAAAGAGTATAAATTTTCTACATATTTGTATTTTACCTCATTTAGCTTATTTTTTGCATCATTTAAGTCTATGATGCTCTTTAGTCCATACGCATAACCTTGGTCTATAGCTTCAAGATATAGCTCTGCAGAGACTAGAGCATCTTTATACATCTCCACAGACTCTGATGATGCTTCAAAGATAGCAAGGTACTCATCGTAAAAAACTTGAACCTCTTTTTTAGCGTTTTGCAAATCCTCGTTTGCGGCTTTTTTCATAAGTCTTGAGTAGTCAACCTTTGATGAGACATAACCACCACCATAAATAGGTATGTTTAGGTTAAGCATCGCATACTTTATCGTGTTGTACTGTGCTTCTACAGTTGGTGTATCTGTGTCGTACATACTATAACCAGCATCAAAAGTTAGTGTTGGCATATGCCCACTTTTTGCATTTTCTACCTCTGCATCACTCACTTTAACTGCAGCTTCTGCCTGCTGTATGCGTAAACTTTTTTCTAGCTTACTCTCATCAATGATCTGCTCTTGCATCTGTGCTATAGTCCCTATAAGAATCTTGTCAGACTCAATAGTTGGCAGCTCATAAGCAACATCGCCGATATAATTTTTAAACTTAAGATCATAAACCTTTAAAAGCTTCTTCTCTTTGTCGAGTTCTATCACAGCAGAGTTATACTCAACACGCATCTCAAGTAGATCCATCTTGTTAGAGAGATCCATAGCAAACTTTTTACTTAGTTCTTCGAGCTTAGATCTGTTGTACTCAAGATATGATTCTAAAAGCTTTATCTTGTTGTGTGACTTTAAGATGTCAAGATAAGTTTTAAAAAGCTCTTGTGCTAAAGCCTCTTTCTCATACTCGACATTTATATCTGAGTACTTACTTCTTGCCTCTTGCATATCTATTCTTGAGAAAACTTCTGAATTATAGATAGTTTGTCTTGCTGTTAGAGTTCCGGTTATAAGACCTTGCCTTATTATATTTTTTGTAGGGTTGGTCTCATACTCTGTCTTTTTATAAGATGCAGATAGATTTATTTGCGGATAGAGCTGTGCATTTTCTTGGTTTATCTTCTCTTTTTCTGCCTCAGCAACATAGATGGATGAGCGTATGTTGTTTGCATTTTCAAGAGCAAGCCCATAGGCTGTTGAGAAGTTTAAAACTTCAGCACTTAAAGTGCCGCACAAAAGAGCACAAAGACATAACGGGAGGATATGTTTATTACTCTTCATTGAAGCCCCTCGCGAGCATTTCCATAAATGGTTTTACCAAATAACTAAGAACTGTTCTATCTGAGATCTTTATCATAACTTCTGCAGGCATTCCAGAGACTAGCTCAAACCCATAGTTTACAAGCTGAATCTTGCCATCTTTTGTCACTTCTATCTTTGCTTCATAGTACGGTACGCCTGTTTTTTCGTCTATGAAACTATCGGCTGAGACATGGATAACTCTTCCCTCTATAACTTGCGTATTTCTCGTGTTAAAGGCTGAGAATCTTATATCTGCCATAAGTCCAACTTTTACCTTATCAACATCAGATATCTGCACTTGTGCCACAACTATAAGCTCTGAATTTTGCGGGATGATTTGGAGTATATCTCTTCCTGGTGATACTACACCACCTACTGTATGAAGATTTAAACCTACTATAGTTCCATCAATAGGCGCAACAATATTTGTCCGAGAGAGCGTATCTTCTACAGAAGCAATCTTTGACTTAAGATCAAAAAGCATCGATTTTGCTTGGACAAGTTCACCTAGAGTTTGTTTGGTAAACTCTTTTTCTCTAAGGAGCTGTTGATTTCTCGTCTCATTTATAGCTTCTGCTAGTTTTGCTATCTCTGAGATTGTTTGAGAGATATCTCCCTCAATGGCATTTTGTTCTCTGTTTAGCTCTCTAATCTTAAGCTTATCAACTAGTTTTTGTCTATATAGATCTTCCCACTCCAAAGTCTCATCTTTTATGGACTCTAGTCGGGACTCTTTAGCACGAAGTAGTGAGTTGAGTCCATCTATCTGGTTTTCAAGCTGTACTACTCTGTTTTGTGAGATGATTTTTTCATCTTCTATAGTCTTTTTAGTTGTATAGAAAATATTGTTTTGCTCTTGTTTAATACTTTCGTTTTGTAGTTCTTCAGGATAAGCAACGCTATCTTTAGTGTCTCTTTGCGCTACAAGTCTAGCGTAGAGTGCCGAAGCATCATCATACTGTGTTTTATAGGTGTCTAACTGGCTCTTTATATGAACATCTCTTAGTTTTAAAAGAAGGTCGCCTTTTTTTACACCATCGCCATCTTTTACTAAGATGCTCTCTATAACTCCACCTTCTAGATGCTGGAGGGTTTTTTTGTCTAGGTCTGCTGAAATTTTACCCACTGCTACAGAAGACTCTGCAAGTGGAGCAAGTGCTGCCCAAATACCGAATCCTCCAAGGAGTAAAAACACAACTGCTAAGCCAAAGCTAATGACTTTAGAAGCATCTGTAGATGGCATCTTTATCTCTTCGTTCATATGTTTCCTCCATTGTCAGGTTTACTGAGTGATATTTTAGGCGCACTTTGTGTTGGCTGAGGCTGTGCTGCTGGAGCATTTTGCGTCTGAGCTTGCTGTGCATTTTTAGCTAAATGAGCCAACACTTCATTTGTGTTTCCATATAGTTCTAGTGCTCCTTGCTTTATAACTGCTATCTTGTTTGTTACTTGAAGGATACTTGGTCTATGCGTAATGATTATGACTGTAGAACCTATCTGCTTTAAGTAGTTTATAGCATTTACAAGTCCTGCTTCTCCAACATCATCGAGATTTGAGTTTGGCTCATCTAGGACAACTAAAACAGGGTCGTTATAGATAGCTCTTGCTAATCCTATCCTCTGTCTTTGTCCACCAGAGAGAGTTGCTCCGCCTACGCCGATTTTAGTGTCATAACCATCAGGGAGTCTAAGAATCATCTCATGAACACCTGCTCTTTGTGCAGCATCTACTACCTTTTGAGAGTCTAGCTCACCAAATCTTGATATATTTTGAGAGATAGTCCCCTCAAAAAGCTCAATATCTTGAGGTAGATAACCTATGTATTGCCCTAAGACTGGCTTGTCCCACTGAAAAATATCAGCTTTATCAAGTCTAGCTTTACCAGCTGCTAGTGGCCAAAGTCCTAAAATAACTCTTGCAAGAGAGGATTTACCAGCAGCACTTGGCCCGATAATTCCAACCACATCACCTTTTTGAATAAGCATAGAGATGCCTCTTAGTGATGGCTGGGTAGCCCCTGGAGGTACAACAACTGCACCCTCTAGTAAGATCTCTCCCTGTGGAGCTGGAAGCTGCATATACTCTTTGTCTTTTGGAAACTCTTCTAGGAGTCCCTCAAGCTTAGCAAATGAAGTTCTTGCACTACTAAAACCTTTCCAACTACCAATAATAAGATCTAGTGGAGCAAGCGCTCTACCCATAATGATAGATCCTGCAATCATCATACCCGGAGTAACTTCCCCAAGAATAGCCAAATAAGCACCAATTCCAAGAATAAGTGATTGAAAAAGCATACGCAGACTTTTTGAAAGATTTGAGAAGATGCCAGCGCTATTGCTTGCTTCATTTTGTGCATTTAAAAAGCCAAAGTGTCTCTCTTCCCAGATTTTACGGATGCTGTTTTTCATACCCATAGCGTGAACTATCTCTGCATTTCTTAAGTTGGCATCTACAAAAGCACTCGATGAGCGGCTAAGGGCATTTGCTTCACCTAGTTTCTGCTTTGTTGAGTACTCATTTATAATAGTAAGAGCGACTAGAACAATCGCTGCAAAGATGGCAAAATAACCAAAGATAGGATGAAACATAAACAAAACTGCTATATAGATAAAAATCCACGGAGCATCAAAAAATGCGAATAGTCCATTTCCTGTCATAAACTGTCTTACTTGTGTAAGGTCACTTAGTGGCATGGACGATGCTTTTCCTGGATATTTTTGTGCTAGTTCAAACACCGAGTCAAAGACTCTTTGGCTAAGTAGGCTGTCGAGTTTGTTTCCAACTTTTACAAGTAAGCGGGATCTTGCAACTTCTAGGAGTGCCATTATTATAAATAAGAAAACAACTATCAGAGTTAACATGATAAGGGTATCTTCGCTTCTACTTGTTAAAACTCTGTCATAAAGTTGCAACATATATAGAGGTGGGACAAGCATTAGAATGTTTACAAACAAACTAAAAAAGCCTACTGCTAAAAACGATTTTTTCGATTTTAGGATTGCCTCTTTTAGTTCGGATAGCTTTTTATTTTTTCCCTTTGATGGTCTGTTTGCCATAGGATTCCTTTTTTAATCTCTAGTTTACGCACTATTGAGGAGCTTCTCCTCTTTTAGTGCAACTCTTTTAGTGCAACTCTTTTACTGCTTAGCTCTGTCTTCTTTGTGCTATCTCAAAGAGTGTTTGGATATTATCAAGCGACTTTATATGTGCATCTATCATAGTCATAATCCCTTTTCTTACCCAGTCGGCCAAGATATCATCACTTAGAGCGTTTAGTTTTTCACGGTTGACTACTTTAAAGCCATTTACCAAAACCTTTTTCTCTTCACCCTCGCCTACAGAGATCTCTCTCTCTTCTAGGATTCCGCTATTTGAGATAAGCTTTGCAACATTTAGAGTGACACTCATTTGGTTATCATATGAGGTTAAAAAGTTGATTGCATGGTCTAGTGTTTCTGACTTTTCTCCACCCTTTTTAAAGAGTTGCTTGCCTTTTGATTTTGAAAAAAGAGAAGAGTCTTCATCTATTAGGATAACTTTTTGCTCAGGATTTTCTTTTGTACTTGCTAAAGAAAATGGGTATTTTCTTAAGTATGAGGGAACATAAGAAGTTATCCATTTTCCCTCTTCATTTATCGCTAAACTATCGCTACCTAAAGATACAATAGCTGTAAGTTCTGGTGTTTCACCTGCTGTAAAGACAACTGGAAATGCTGCACCTACTTGTGCTACTTCGTTTGCTAAAAGTGGAATGTGCGGCGCTGATTTTGCAAAGTTTAAATCCTCTAGGGGATTGATTTTGAGATCTTTGTGCTTCTCTTTGTCTAGTATTATTAAATTTTTGTACATTTTTTTTCCTTTTTTTATTTGTTCTTTTTTAGGGCGACCTCTAGCTTTTAGGGCTAAAGAGAATCCTACAATTTTCTCAAGATTTTTTATAAAATCTTTGCTGCCTGTTACACTCTGTTTTTCCAAACACATAACTATGAAATCAACTCTCTCATAATCAACTGCGGAGTTAAAAAACTCACTATACTTTTGTACCCTTTGCTCATCTGTAAATCCAAGCTTTTTATATAGGTTATGGTAAGAAACGATCTCATCTTTTTTACCGTAGAGATTTTTATGGATACTACTGTATAGATGCTCTTTTGAAGCGAGCTTCTCTATATATAGCATCACAAAAAAAAGATACTTCTTATCTTCAACTAATGAAGATTTGTATCTGCCTTCCCAAATAGTCCCTGTGCGGTTATACTTTTTGTTAAAATAACCAACATATTTCCTACCTAAACTCTGCATAAACTTTGACAAAGAATCTTCATATAGAGGAGTGGCTAAAAACTCAAAAATATGCGGCATTAACACATAAGCATGAACTGCTAAATCGTTGTTTATGCTCGATTCTTTAAAGATATCTACAAATGCTCTATAGTCTGCCTCATCTTTAAAAATAGCAAGTTTGTTCAAACTCTTTAGCATCACATGTTGTGGGGAATCTTTAACAAAAATCCTAACTTTTCGTGCCAAATTTATTCCTTAACTTACTCTCGAACTTGAATTGTATTGAAAAAAAACTTAAGGGCTTATTAAATGACTCCGACACCATATAACTACTTTTTAATAGGTGCCATAGTCAT
>JAVEST010000069.1:0-10215 GCA_034006465.1 Sulfurimonas sp.
TCTGCTGGAGGGCAATACTTAGAGTTTAACCGCGAGCAATATCTTATCCGAGGATCTGGGCTTTATAAATCTCTTGATGATATAAGAAACACAGTCCTAAAATCTAGTGAGGGTCAAGCTGTAACCATAGATGATATTGCAGAAGTTGGAGTTGGTGCAGTGCCACGTTTTGGGGCAGTTAGCATAGATGGTAGTGAAGCTGTTATGGGAATGGTTTTGCAAAGGACTGCGACAAATGCCGCAAAAGTAGTAGAGCATATAAAAGAGAGACTCCCAACCATAAACTCTACACTTCCAAAAGGTGTAACTTTAGAGGCTATTTATGATAGAACTGAGATAACCAACAAAGCGGTGAGCACTATGACATCGGCGCTCGTAACTGGGATGATTTTAGTTGCTTTTGTTCTGTTTTTGTTTTTATTTGAACTGCGTTCTGCATTTATAGTTATATTATCTCTTCCAGTATCTTTGCTTATCGCTTTTTTACTTATGGATTACTACAATCTCTCAGCAAATCTTATGACGCTTAGCGGATTAGCCATTGCGGTGGGGATGATAGTAGATGCTACTATAGTTGTGGTTGAGAATATCTTTCGCAAACTCCATGAAGATGAGTCAAAACTAAAAGTGATTGGAGATGCTACAAAAGAGGTAGCAAAGCCTATAACATTTGCAGTTCTTATCATTGTAGCTGTATTTATTCCTCTTCTATCACTTGATGATTTGGCTGGAAAACTATACTCTCCTATGGCGCTAAATATTGTTTTTGTAATGCTTGGTTCACTCTTTGTAGCCTTAGTTTTAGTTCCTACTTTAGCCTTCTTTTTACTAAAACCTACAAAAAACAGTAAGAACAAATTTATGGATATATTAAAAAGAGCATATGCTCCACTACTTATATTTTCACTCTCAAACTCTAAAAAAATCCTAGCATCTGTTACTCTTTTGTTTATAGCTCTTACTTTTGCCCTTTTTCAACAAGGTCGAGAATTTATGCCTGAACTAAATGAAGAGTCCATTATGTATAGAGTTATCGCTATACCTGGAACTGCTCTTACTCAGTCAGTTGAAAATGCTTCTATGATAGAAAAACATATACTTAAAAACTATCCAAATGAAGTTAGTTCAGTCCTCTCTATGATAGGAAGAAGTGAAAAAGGTGAGACTGCTCAGGCTAACTACATGGAAGTTCTACTCACTCTAAAAGAGGGTATAAAAGATTTGCCTGCACTAACTCATAAGATGAATGAAGACTTAGAACATAGGTTTGAGCATATCGCATTTGTTCCTACGCAACCCATAGCCATGAGGATAGAAGAGCTGCTAGAGGGTGTGAGTTCTGAACTTGCTATTAAGATATATGGGTATGGCCAAAAAGAGTTAGATACTATCTCTAGGGATATCCAAAAAACCATAAGTGGCGTTCGTGGACTTGTAAGGATGGAGGTAGAGACTCAACTCGGTCAAGCTCAGATAAAGATAGAGCCAAACTACTTAAATCTGGCTCGTTATGGCATTAGCGTAGATGAGGTGATGCAGGTTATCCGCAATGGCATCGGTGAAGAGGAGGTTACCCAGATGATAGAGGGTAACAGAAGATTTCCAATCGTTGCAAAAATCAAAGATGCTAAAAAAGATATAGAGGCACTAAAAGAGGTAACTCTTCGCTCAAAAAATGGCTCACTTGTAACACTAGAGCAAGTTTGCGACATTGGCATCGTTCATGGCGCATCATTTATAAAGCGTGAAAATCTTAGCCGCTATATGGTTCTTTCTATGGAGGTTGATGGGCGAGATGTGGCTTCGTTTGTAGAAGAAGCAAATAAGCTTATAAAAGACAAAGTAGAGATGCCAACTGGTTACTATATCGGTTGGGCAGGGGATTTTAAAAATATGCAAGAGGCTACAGATAAGCTAAAAATTATCATCCCTATAACTATCTTTTTGGTCATACTTCTTTTATATACAGCATTTAACTCCATCTCAAAAGCGATGCTGATTTTGATAAATGTACCTTTTGGGTTTATTGGCAGCATCGTAGCTCTTATAGTGAGTGGCATCTACTTGTCTGTCTCAGCCATCGTAGGGTTTTTAGCTATCTTTGCAATAGCCATTTTAAATGGCATAGTTTTAGTCAGTTTTATAGATGAGTTACGCCATAAATTCCCAGATGCTGATTTGAAGATTTTGCTAAAAGATGCAGCTCTGCTTCGTCTTCGCCCAGTCCTCATGACAGCATTTACAACTCTCTTTGGGATCCTTCCACTTCTATATGCAAGTGGCGTTGGAAGTGAGATCCAGTATCCGCTCTCAGTGGTTATAACGGGCGGAATCATAAGCTCAACTATACTAACACTTTTAGTTTTACCTGCGGGATACTACTTGATGTATAGGAAGAAAACTTAGTCGCTCTCTTCCTTAGTTCCCATGCTTTTGGGAGTGAGGCTTTAGCCTCGCCTTGTATGGTTTTAAAGCTTTTTTGCGGGACTCATCGTGGAGAATGCCATTGGTTAGCATTCCTAAAAGTCCCACTTCCGAGAGAAAGCTACAGTTATTTTACAGCTTTAGAGCGCAGGAGCGAGTCAAACTGCGAACTTGTTCTAGGTTTTAGGCTTTGAAGTCGCACTAGCCTCGAACGAGTTCGAGGTTCCAAAACTAGAGTTTCTATGCTCTTTGTGTAAGTCTTCGCATCTCTTTTATAGCCTCAGCTAAACCACAAAAAACACCTCTTGCGACTATACTTTGACCGATGTTTAGCTCGGTTATCTCTTTTATACTCATCATATATGAGACATTGTGATAGTTTAGTCCGTGGCCAGCGGCTACTTCTAGTCCTAGCTTTTGCGCATGAGTTGCAGCGTTTTGCAAGGCTTCAAGTGAGTGTTCTAATCTGCTTGCTAACTCATAACGAGGAAGCATAAGCTCTTTTATAGAGTGGTTTGAGTGAGGAAGGTTGGAGTTTAGCATCGCAAAAAGATTTGCAAAAAGTCCAGTGTGAAGCTCTACCATCTCAGCTCCTAACTCTTTTGCCATCTCCATAGCCTCAATAGTTGGATCTACAAAGAGTGAGACTGGGATGATGGAGTCATGAAGTTGCTCTATTGCAAAGGCTATCTCATCTTCATGCTTGAACAAGTCAAGTCCACCCTCAGTTGTAACTTCTTCTCTTTTTTCAGGGACTAAAGTTGCACGATGAGGTTTTAAAACACTCACTATATTTAAAATATCTTTGTTTATACTACACTCCAAATTTACTGGCAATTTTGAGTGCATCATAATGTTTTTAGCATCTATATCTTGGATGTGTCTTCTATCTTCTCTAAGATGTATAGTTATCTGATCTGCCCCACTTGCACATGCCACGCTAAGAGCTTCTAAGATATCTGGATCATTTACTCGTCTAGCTTCACGGAGGACTGCTACATGGTCTATATTTACGCCTAATTTCATACTACTCACTCTTACTTCCTTTAACATTTTTTACGAACTCTTTGTAGTTTTCTTCTAGTGCTTCATGGTCTTGTATCAATTCTCCAAAATGGACTTGAATCTTTTTTCTCTCTTTAAATGGAGCTTGTTTAAAGGTTCTCTCTAGGGTGTCATTTATAAAGACAGGAACTACATCTAAGTTGTTTGCTTTTGCAATCTTTTTTGCACCGCTTTGAAACTCTAAAACATCGTTAGTCTTGTTTCTTTCGCCCTCTGGAAAGATATAGATATTAAAATCATCTACCTTTTTTAGGGTATGTTTTATCTCTTTAAAAAATTTTAAAAGTCCTTTTCTGTTTTGCAAATCAACACTAATACAGCCGCTATATCTAAAAAAATCACCATAAAAAGCATCAAATAGCTCTTGTTTTGCTATCCAAGTTCCACTCTTATCATGCCTTGCAAAGATATGTTCCATCACTATAATATCAAGTAAAGAGCGATGGTTTATAGCATATAAAATCTTGTCTCTTTTTGGTACTTCGCCTATAAGTTCTATCTCAATATTTAAAAATTCTATAACTGCGTTTGAGTAAGACTGTCTATCCATTGAGAGTTGTTTATAAGCTAATTTTAGAGATATAAAAGGATGAAAGTATGTCTTTTTAAAGACTTTTATCTGTTTGTAACCAAGTTCAATCATAAAGATGAACTTGCCTAGTTTTTTTAGCATCTACTATTTACGATGCATAGGATGCTGATAGTCATTTCTCTCACAAGCACTAAACATTGTGATGACTCCGAGTGACAAAACTGTAGCTAATATTATTGTTTTCATATTGTTCTCCATATAGAAATTCGTTTTAAAAACTCTTTTTTATTATATCATCTATTTTATTTATCTTAGAGGTGTTAGCAAAACAAGATTTATCCCCACAAACCATAAAATCTTCATCCTCCGTTGCTCTTTTTAGTACAAAGGGATAGTTTAAAGATGCCAGCTCTTTAGCAGATTTTTCAAGGTTTTTAAGATTTGATTTTATGACTCTATCACCTTTTAAATATCTTAGCATCTGAGATAGCATATATGGATAAATAACAGGTCTTCTACCTAGTTCATAAGAGTTGTACTCTAGTGTTTTAAAAGTAAAATGAGAGTATTTTTCATCTTCTAAAAGAGTTGAGAGTGAGAGTAGGGCATCTAGCATGATGCTAACTGAACTTGTATAGGTATTGTCAGCTATCTCGGCTTTTGTCTCAAACTCTCCTCTACTAAAACTCCAACTCCCCCTATCATAAAACTTCTCTAGTGCTAGGTTTGCAAATCTTTGAGCTTGAATGAGATAAAGCTCATCTTGCGTGGAGTTATATGCAGCTATAAGAGCCTGTGTTAGATAGGCATAGTCCTCTAAAAATGCCTCAACTTTAGGAGTTTTATGTATAAGCGTAGTGTGATAAAGTTTTGAGTCTACAAACATACTCTTAAGAAGTGCATCTAAACTTTTTATGGCTCTTTGCTTGTACTTATCATCGATATCGCCAAGAGTAAAGAGCGCTTTTATCATCATACTAGACCATGAAGTTTGAACTTTTTTATCTATAAAAGGGTACTCTCTTTTTGCTCTTATGCTTTGTAAAATCCTCTTAACATCGTTAAAGTACTCTGCAACCCCATCATCAAAGCGGACTATGTTTTTGCCCTCAAAGTTTCCACCTTTTGTAACGTTCATCTCTTTTAACATAGGCTCTATGTCTTTGTAGCCATTTTCTTCTAAAGCACCTTTTACTTCATCATAACTATAAACAAAGTAAGTTCCCTCTTCGCCCTCGCTATCAGCATCTGATGCACTGTAAAACAGGTCATCTTCACTCATCTTTTCATACCAAAAGTCAGCGCACTCTTTTGCAGTAGCTAAAAAACTCTCATCATTGTATGTTAAGTAGGCTTTTGCATAAACATCGCAGAGTAGGGCGTTATCATAGAGCATCTTCTCAAAGTGAGGGACAAGCCACAGCTCATCAACGCTATAGCGACAAAATCCACCATCAACAAGGTCATACATTCCGCCTTTTCTCATGGAGTAAAGTGTGTGTGTTAGCATAGCTTTGGCTGCTTTGTCATCATAGAGTCTATCTATAGTTAAGAGCGCACTTAGAGTTGATGCGTGAGGAAATTTTGGAGCTACTGAAAAACCTCCATCTCTTGTTTGATAGTTGTGCTTTACTTGAAGCATAAAGTTTTTAACAAAATCTTCTTTTAGTTTAGTTGCCTCTTTTGGATGCTCTTGTTTGTTTATAAACTCCTGTATCTCATCGGCATTTTTAAGGATTTGCTCATCATTTTGTGAGACTTTTTGACCTATAAGTTTTGTAAGTTCGATAAATCCCATGCCCTCTATGGAGCTGTGAGATGAGTGTGGTGGGATGTAAGTTCTTGCAAAAAATGGCTTATTTTGCGGTGTACAAAAGATAGAAGTCGGCCAGCCTCCAGAGCGACGATTTAGTAGCATATAGACCTCTTGATAGTGTTTGTCTATATCTGGGCGCTCTTCACGGTCAACTTTTATGCAGATAAAATATTCATTTAAGATATTTGCACACTCTTCATTTAGAAAAACATTCTCTTCCATCACATGGCACCAGTGACAAGAGCTATATCCGATGCTAATAAAGATAGCTTTGTTCTCTTCTTTAGCTCTAAGAAATGCCTCATCGCACCATGGATACCAATCAACTGGATTGTCTTTGTGTTGTTGTAAATATGGAGAATCTTCTTTTTGGAGTCTATTTGACATCATAACTCTTTTATTTTAATTTTTATACTAAAAGAGTATGTAAAATTTGATGATGACTTGCTTAATCAAAATATATAGATAATTTAGTTAATCTATGAGATAATACTAATATTTACTAAATATAAACCTATCTTAAATTTAATAATTTTTAATAATAAAGGGAAATGAAAAATGAATAATGTTACCTCATACGGAGCCGCTAAAAATGTTACTGGATCTTGCCATTTAGTGGAGATAGATGATCTTAAGATACTTATAGATTGTGGAATGTTTCAAGGTGAGTTTGGGTTAGAGAAAAATTATGAAGACTTTGAATTTAATGTAAATGAAATAGACTACCTTATCATCACTCATGGGCATTTAGACCATATAGGAAGGGTGCCAAAACTTGTAAAAGATGGCTTTGATGGAGTTATCATCTCAACTGAGGCAACAAAAGAGATAACAGACATAATGCTTCAAGATAGTGCAAAAATCCTAAGAGAAGAGTATAAAACTCTAAGAAGGAAAGCTAAAAGAAGGGGTGATGAGAAAAGAATTACGGAGCCTCTATATACACTAGATCATGTAAAAGATGTTTTTTTAAAAGAGTGGCAAACTATTCAATACCATCAAGAAATAGAACTTTCAAAAGATGTAAAAATAAGCTTTGGAGATGCTGGACATATCTTAGGCAGTGCATTTGTGATGATAGATTATAAAGATAAAAAGAGAAAAAAAAGGATAGTTTTTTCTGGGGATATCGGAAGCAAAGAGCGAATGATTTTAGATCCACTTGACACACTTAGTCGTGCAGAGACTCTTTTTATAGAGTCAACCTATGGAGATAGAAATCATAGGTCTCTAAAAAAAAGTATAAAAGAGTTTAAAGAGACAGTTATAAATACACTAAAAAGAGATGGAAATGTAATCATCCCATCTTTTGCACTAGAGCGGACACAAGAGATACTTTGGCTTCTTAACAACATGGAAGCTGATGGGGAACTACCAAGGTGCCAAGTCTTTTTAGATAGTCCACTAGCTTCAAAAGCTACAAAACTATATGCTAAATATCCAGTGCATCTAAATGAAGAGTTAGAACTCCATGCCCAGGAGAATGGCAACCCTTTTAACTTCGCCTCACTAAACATAAGTTCTACAAAACATGACTCTCTTTTAATAAACAAGGTAAAAAAAAGAGCCATCATAATCGCTGGAAGTGGAATGTGCCATGGTGGTCGCATTATGCATCATTTAAAACATCGTTTGTGGAATGAGAAAAACTGTGTTATTTTTGTAGGTTTTCAAGTTGAGGGGACTTTAGGCAGAGAGATAATCGATGGATATGAATATGTAAAAATATATGGAGAAGATATAATCGTAAAGGCTCAAGTTGAGACAATAAACGGCTTTTCTGCACATGCAGATCAAAGTGACATGATAGAGTGGATGTCACACATAAAAGATTTGAAAAATCTTTACTTAATACATGGAGAAGAGAGCAAGATGAAGATATTTGCAAAAAAAATCAAAGAAGAGTTAAACCTAGATGCTAAGATAGTTGAGTACGCAAAATCGGTGGAGTTAGTATGAAAAGATTTTTAATTATACCACTTGTCTTAAGTTTATCTGTTAGTGCGGCTTTTGCTTTGGATGAAGCAAAAACAACCTTAGAAAAAATGGCAGAGCCAAAAATCTCAATAGAGAGCACTTTTATAGGTGATTCTGATATAGATGGAAGTGGTGGGTTTGAGACTACTAAACGAAAAATCTCTGTTTACAACTTCTATGCAGGACTTAGTTATACCAATAACACTTTTAAATGGAACAATATCGGTAAGTTACCATTTGGTGATGGGGTAAGTAAACCAATAGAGCAAATACACACTATAGAGTTAGAAGGCAAACTTCCTTACCAGATAAATGACCAGTGGCTTCTACTGACTTCACTCTCTTTAACATCTAGTTTTGAGCAGGGCTTGGATGACTCGTATAGTTATGGACTATTTAGTTTTGCTTCATATAAACTTGATGAAAATCACACTTTTCAATTTGGTCTTTTTGGAAATTATCATACTGCAACTTCTATGGTTTTACCAATAGTTAGTTATAGCTATAGAGTTACGCATAGAGATGGCTTTAAGTTTGTTTTTGGTTTTCCACGCACTTATGTGGGTTATCACATAAACAGAGATACTTTGGTAAGTCTTGGAATAGTCTATTCACAATCTGTTGTAAAACTTAGTAGAACAAGTGTGGTAGAGAAAAATGGTTTTGTAGAGACTGTAGACTATATGGCAAATATCGGTGTTACATATGAGTTTACAAAGGACTTTCAAATACGAGCAGATCTTCTTTATGGACTAGACAGAGAGTTTCATCTATATAACTCACGCGGAAAATCTACGGAGGATTATAAAGTAGAGTCTGCAATAGGGGCAAATATAAAACTAACTTACGCTTTTTAGATTGGCCCTTTTAAAATATACCCATAATTTGAGATATTTTCAATATAAATATGGGGGATTTTCTTTTTTAATCTTGAGACGACATCACGAACAGTAGAGTCTGATATCTCTTTTTGAGGCCAAATAGACTCTTTTAGATGGTTATATGATACATTTTGATTAAGATTACTGCATAAAATATCTAAAAACTCTAACTCTTTTTTGGTTAAATCTATAGGGTTGTTGTATAGGGTGAGAGTTTTAGAATCTATATGATAAAGATAGTCCTTACTTAAATCTACCACTTGCATAATATTTTGTTTCTCACTAAGAGAGAATTTTTTAATTCGATTTATAATTGAGATAGCAATAAGTAGAGATGCCTCAACATCGTTAGGTTGAAATGGCTTTATAAGATAGCCAAACACATTTTCATCTTTGGCTTCATTTAAGGTGTTTGTATCGCCATAGGCTGAAGTAAAGATAATAGGAACAAAGTAGTCTCTATTGAGTAGAGAGGCACACTCTATGCCATCGATGGAACCCTCAATATTTATATCCATAAATGCCAAGTCAATAGAGTTAGCTCTTACAATTTCTAAGGCTTCATCAGCATTCTTTGCTTTATATATATCTTTAGCACGAAATGAGAGGAGAATCTGGCTTAGATATTCCATAGCAATAAACTCATCTTCAACTATTAAAATTGTGTATTCTTTAAATTTTGTCATTTTTTATATCCTTAAAACTTAGCTCAAAAACAGTACCAGCATCTTGATAAAAATTAAACTGCCCTTGGGGGAGTTTTTTAGAAAAATCCTTGATAAGTTCTAGTCCAAATCCTGTTTGCTGACTTTTTGCATCAAACCCTCTACCGTTGTCTTTTATGCGCAAAACTATGTTGTCACTCTTTTTAAGACATGTGATTTCTAGTGTAATTGATGAGGTTGCAGGGTGATGTTTAACACTGTTGCTGATGATTTCATTTAAAATTATTCCCATCGACATAATATGATCAAAATCAATATGCATAGCTTCTATTTTTGTATTTACAGTTACATGCATGTTATGATAAGTTCGCATTATTGTATTGATGAGTTCGACCAAATACTCTTCTGCGTTAATATGCAGCAAGTTTTTAGAGTTACACACATACTCATGTATAAGTGACATCGATTTTATACGGTTTATAAGTTCAGAGAAACGATTTGGGTTTACCTCTTTTTTACTCTCAAACCATAAAAAAGCACTTATCATATGAAAGTTATTTTTAACTCTATGAAAGACCTCCTTTACAAGAAGTTCTCTCTCTTGGACTAAACTTGAGAGCTTACCATTGGCATCTTGCAAGCTTTGTGTCTGTTTTGTTACTTCTTCTTCAAGGATTTTATTTTGGTTATTTTGCAGACTGATGAGTTGTTTTTGCGTTTGGATTTGCTTGTTTTTTATGTCGTTATATCTATCTGCTAGCATAAGCGAGAAGACAACAATCTCTACAACTAGAGCAAAAAGAAAAAAGTATCTCGCAAAAAAAGAGTAATTTAGCGCGCCTGAGAGCAGTAAAG
>JAVEST010000070.1:0-10214 GCA_034006465.1 Sulfurimonas sp.
AACTAATGAAGCTTCCAAAGAGGTATAGATGTTAAAGAGAGTTGTAGTTGTTGTTATTTTAATCTTGATAGTTATAGGAGTGTTTTACTATAAAGATAAAGTAAGAGAGCAGAAGATAAATCATATAATGGATGAAGTCTCCATAGCTCTAAAGTCAAAACTAAAATCTGACAAGATGGATGACTTAAAGATGGCACTTTTTTTATCTAAAAACAAAGCTTTGGTTGATGCTCTAGAAAGAGACGATGAAGACTTAGGTTACAAACTACTCTCGGATATAACTTCAACTATACAAAAAGAGACAGATATCTTAGTTAGAGCCCAGATTATTACAAATGAATTTAATATCTTTGCTAGAAGTTGGGATGATATATACGCAGGGATGCCACTAGGTGAGTATAGAAAAGATTTTAAGTACTTTGAAACTAACAAGGTCCCACGAACTTCTATAGAGATAGGAAGACGACTTGGCATTAAAGCTACGGTTCCCATATATAAAAATTCTGAATTTTTAGGTTTTGTAGAAGTTATCTCTTTTTTTAAATCTTTAACTGATTTTTTTGCTTCCATGGGGGTAGATATATATGTTTTGCTAGATATAGAACATATTGAGACCGCTGTGCTTATGTTTGAAAACCTAATGATAGACAAGTATATAGTCTCAAACAGAAACTACAAATATGACCATATCCAAACCCTAAATAAAGTGGATTTCCAAAAGCTAAGGCTAGACGGACTTGCATATGAAGATGGTAAGTATATCTTTTATGAGACTATGTATGATGGGAGTTATAAAGCAATAGGGGGCTTTGTTTTTGTGCTTGATGAGAAATACTTAGACTACTTTAGAAATCCAGAAGATGACATATCTTTTCTCATAAATGTCACAAGAAGCGGGCTATATGACGTTGTAAAAAGAGAGAAGTATAATAGCAATGTTTATGATAAATACTCAGCTAGCTCTATGGTTTATCTTCAAGATGTGATAGATACACAAGATAGACAAACCTTTATGGATGAAGCTTATGAGAAGTTTGATGAGTATTCAAAAGATGAACTCATACAGATGCTACTAGAGAGAAATATAGTAAAAAAAATAGATGGAAAGATAAAATGAGAATCTTGCTTTTAGAAGATGAATATTCACTAAGGATAAGTATAGAAGAGTTTTTAACAGATATAGGTTATGAGGTTGATGGGTTTATGGATGGGCTTGAAGCTTATGATGCTATCTATGAAAAAGCTTATGATATCTTGCTTTTAGATGTAAATGTACCATCTCTAAGTGGTTTTGAACTTTTAAAGAGATTAAGGGATGATAATAAAAAAATACCCGCAATTTTTCTAACTTCTATGAGTAATCTAGATGCGGTAAAAAAAGGTTATAAAACAGGTTGTTGTGACTATATCAGAAAACCATTTGACCTAGAAGAGTTAGAGCTTCGCATCGACCAAGCATTAGCTAGCTTTTTACAAGATGACAGCTCTTTGGTGCATTTTGGTTGTGAACTATCATATGATATGAAAAAGGGTAAACTTAGCTTAGGCGAGAGAGAAATTTTACTTAGAAAAACAGAACAAGATCTCTTAGAAGTCCTTATAAAAAATAAAAATGCAGTTGTATCAACACAGATGTTTCAAGATGAAGTCTGGGGCGAATATGTAGAGCCTGCTACCATTAGAGTGCAACTTAACAACTTACGAAAAAAACTTCCAGAAGGTGTTATACAAAATAGAAGAGGTTTAGGATACATCATTGAAAGATAATAAGTACTCTGCAAAATACGCACTTATCTATACATCTTTAGTCTCTACGATACTTCTAACACCACTCTTTTTTTACTTTATATATATGAAAAACATACACTCCATAGAAAATGAGTTACTCTTAAAAGAGAAATCACTCCTTATCTTAAAAGCGATGCAAGAGTACAATCAGCATGAAGAGTATTTTGAGTACCCACGCTTTAAAACATTTCAATCAGGACTTTATGATGAAAAATTTAAACCTATCTTTTCTCTTATAAACTACAAGATAAAGTACTTTAAAGATGGTTATAACTTAGAAGATAACGATGCTTACTTGATAGTTAAGCTTCCAAAAGAAAGATATTTTGGAGCTTCATATCTTATAGTAAAAAACAAACTCTCTTTTGCATCTGTTTATGAGAAGGCTCTTTATATACTCTTTAGTATAGTTATTCTTATCTTTACTCTTAGTATATTTTTTCTGCAAAGTTTTGCAAAACCATTTCAAAGAATGAATAAACAGCTAGATAACTTTATAAAAGATTCCATGCATGAGATAAACACACCGCTCTCTATCATAAATGTAAACATTGACTTATACAACAGAAAAAATGCACCAAACAAATATATGCAAAGGATGAAGGCTGCATCTAAGGTTCTCTCAAACATTTATAATGATATGGACTACCTTATAAAACATGAGAGAATAGAGTATGAAAAACAAGATATCAGCCTTGATAAGTTTTTAAAAGAGAGAGTAGAGTACTTTAGTGAAGTAGCGCTTATGAAAAATATAGTGATAAACAAAGAGATAGAAGAGCCACATATAATCTTTATGAATCCAAAGCAGCTCCAGCGAGTCATAGACAACACTCTCTCAAACGCCATCAAGTACTCTTATGAGAACTCAAAGATAGATATAAAGCTCTATAAAGTGGGAGAGAAACTTTATATGAGTATCAAAGATTACGGTGTAGGGATAGAGAATGTTGAGAATATTTTAAGTAGATACTATAGAGAAAACATCAGTAAAGGTGGCTTTGGCATAGGCCTAAGCATAGTAAAATCCATCATCGACAAAGAAAATATACAACTCATTATAAACTCTATTCCGAAAAAAGGAAGTGAGTTTTTGTATGTTTTTGCCCCATATAATAAATAAATCTTATAAATTAACCCCATTTTACATTAATTTTACATAGTAGAGATAGACTTACTCCTGAAATAAAAATAGGAGGAACAGAGTATGAGAAAAACTGTGATGATATCGCTTCTAGTAAGTGCTTCACTTTTTGCTGCTGATTATAGTGGTGTGATAGAAAAACCAAATGCAAGTAAGATAATCAAAGAAGATCTGCTAGGTAAGGCTACAGTCTATACTATGCCAAAAGACTGTATTACTACAGACAAAGATGCTATAGCAAGAGGTGCTTATATATTTCACAACTTAAATAGCGCACAGGCTGGGTCAACAACACCAAAAGGTATAGTTTTAAAAAAGGGTGAGACTAAGCAGTATGGTAACTGTGTAGCTTGTCACAATATTGAAAAAGCCCAAGGCGGTGGAAATGTTGGTCCAGATTTAACTGGATATAAGGCTATGTTTATGGATAGTGGTGTTAGAGACAATCAGTTTGTTTTTCAAAAAATCGCTGATCCTCGTATAGATAATAAAAACACAAACATGACAGTTAACTTAACTACTAAGTTATTTACACCTAAAGAGATATGTGAAATTACTTCATATGTTATTTCAACAAAATAAGGATACCAAAATGCAAAGAAGAGATTTTTTTAAACAACTAGGTGCGGTGGCAACTATCGCAGCAATTAGCCCAGCGTTAAGTTTTGCAGATGAAGCAAAAAAACCAAAAGGTCCAAATGACCTTTCGTTTAAGGCAGCATTAGATGCTATAACTGGTGGAAAGGGCGCAGTAGAATCTTCAAAAGTAAGCCTAAAAGTTCCAGAGATTGCTGAAAACGGCGCTGTTGTGCCTGTAACAGTCGAGGTAGAATCTCCTATGACTGATAGTGACTATGTAAAAGCTATACATATCTTAGCTACAAAAAATGCAAACACTAGATGTATTGATGTGCATTTAACTCCTGCAAATGGGAAGGCTATGTTTGCAACTCGTATAAAACTAGGGGACACGCAAGATGTAACTGCGATAGTAGCACTTAGTAATGGTACATTTTTAACAGCTAGTCAAAATGTAAAAGTAACTATTGGTGGATGTGGTTGATACTCAATCATTTATCAAAAAATTTAAAATAAAATAAACTTAAGGAAAATAAAAATGTCAAGTAGAAAATCACTTATCAAGATTAAACCAAATAGTTATAAAGATGGCGAAATCGTTAAAGTCAGTTTTATGGTTATGCATCCAATGGAAACTGGAATGCGAAAAGACAAAACGACTAAAGAGATTATCCCAGCAAAGTATGTAAATAGCGTAAAGTTTGAGTATAACTCTAAAGTTATTACAACTATGACTGTTTGGGAGTCACTCTCTACAAATCCAGTTTTTACTACATATATGAAGATAAATGGCGAGGGTAGATTTAGTGTCACATATAGTGATAGTACAGGTGAAGTTCACGAAAAAAGCATGAAGATTAAACCAAAAGGATAATCAATGAAGAACACAATTAAAATAGCACTATCTCTTGCTCTTGTCTGTTCACTCTCTTTTGCAAGTGAACAGTTTGCAATGAGCGATGCAGACCGTGAAATGTATGCTGAGATGCTAGAAGATAATCCAGCAGATATTATGGTAGCAAATGGTGGTGAACTTCTTGAAGAGTTCTGTGGTGGGGAAGCTGGTTTAGCTGCATTTTTCAAAATTAGTGAAGATGAGTTACCAGCTTATATAGCAGGTTTTCCACGATACTTAGAGGAGTTTAAGCAAGTTGTTGGACTCGATCAAGCACTTCAAGGACTAATGCATAAAAATGGGCATAAACCATTTGCTCTTAAGAGTTCAGACATGTTTGATATGGGTTCATACGCAAAGTCCCTTGCAAATGGAGTTAAGCTTCAAATAGATATAGATGCTAACAAACATATGAAAGAAGCATATGCTTTAGGTAAGTTGACGTTTGAGCAAAAAAGAGGCTCTAGAGGACTCTCTTGTCTATCTTGTCACTCACCACAAGTGATAGGTGGAATTTTGAGAACTCAACCATTACCAGATATAGGTTCAAAGGGTAACGCATCAGCTGCAACATGGCCAGCGTATAGAATGACAAAGTCATCTCTTAGAACTTTGCAACGCCGTTTTCAAGGATGTATGAATAATGCTTTATTAGCTGTTATTCCTTTGGGTTCGCCTGAGATGGTGGGGCTTGAAGTGTATTTTACTCAAGAAGCTAAGGGAAGTGAAGTAGCTATCCCTGGGCTAAAAAGATAAGGTTTAGATAATGGATATTTCAAGAAGAGATTTTATGCACATAGCTGCTATTTTGGGGCTAGGTGCAGTTAGTGTTGGATGCTCTAAAGATGGTGTTAGAACTCCCGCACAAATATCACTAAAAGATATTTATGATTTTAAGGCAACTGGAAATTTCACTCTTTTACATATGTGTGATATTCATGCGCATCTAAAGCCACTATATTGGAGAGAACCATCTACTTTGATATCTGCTCCAAACTTAGTTGGAACTCCTGGTTTTTTATGTGGTGAAGCTTTTGCAAAACACTACGGACTAGAGCCTAGCAGTTTAGATGCTTATTTTGATACGCACATAGATTTTGAGACTTTAGCTAAGAAGTTTGGAAAGATGGGTGGAGTGGCTCATATGAAGACTTACTTAGATCATGTAAGAGGCGAGAGAGGGGCTGAGAATGTTCTCTTTTTAGACTCTGGAGATACATGGCAAGGAACAGGTGTAGCACTAAAGAGTAGAGGAGAGGCGATAGTAAAAGCTCAAAACTACTTAGGTGTAGATGTGATGGTTGGTCACTGGGAATTTACTTATGGTAAAGAGAGAGTAAAAGAGCTTATAGGCATGCTAGATGCTAAGTTTATCTCTCAAAATATAGTAGGAAACGACCCATTTGCTGATGAGTATGAAGAGCTGATTTTTGAGCCATATACAATTGAGCAAAGAGGAGGTGCAAAGATTGGAATTATAGGACAATCTTTTCCTTTTACTTCAACCGCTAATCCAAGAGAGTTTACTGAGGGCTGGAGTTTTGGTATAAGACCAGAGACTCTTCAAGAGTATGTAAATGAGTTAAGAGATGAGCATAAGGTTGATTGTGTTGTTGTCTTGTCTCATGATGGTTTTAGTGTTGACCAAGAAGTAGCTCGCATGGTTCATGGCATCGACTTTATACTTAGCGGGCATACGCATGACCCATCGCCAAAACCTATAGTGATAGATGGTACAGTAATTGTTATTGCAGGAAGTCATGGTAAATATGTTGGTCGCCTAGATATAGATGCAAAAGATGGTAAAGTTCATGGATATGAGTATAAACTTGTTCCTATGGCTTCTAACCTAATTCCAGCAGATCCAGCTGGCGTGAAATTAGTCGAAGAACTATATGCTCCATATGCCCAAGAGATGAATGAAGTTTTAGGTAAAACTAAAAATATTTTATATAAAAGAGATACATTCTTCTCAACCTTTGATCAACTTATAAACGATGCTATTATGGATGAGATGAAGTGTGATATCTCTTTTACTCCTGGGTATAGATGGGGAACTACAGTTTTAGCAGGTGATGATATTACTATGGACAATGTCTATGAGATGTGCGGGGTTACCTATCCTGATGTTTATACTTTTGAATTAAAGGGCGAAAATATTGCAAAGCTTTTAGAAGATATAGCAGATAATGTCTTTAATGCGAACCCTCTCTATCAACAAGGTGGAGATATGAGCCGTTTAGGTGGAGTTACATATAGCATAGCTGTAGGTAACAAGGCTGGCGAGCGTATATCTAAGCTCAAAGTTGGCGGAGAAGATATTGTTTTAGATAAGACATATATAATCTCTTCATGGGGTGGAAACCTGCAAAATGCAGGACAAAATCTTCAAAAAGATAAGATTAGACCAGTATATGATGTAGTGCGTGATTATATCAAACAAAAAAAGGTGGTGGATGTGAGCAACAAAGGGAATGTTGTTTTACTAGACTATGACTGCGGATGTCCTACAAAGGGCTCACAAAAAGCTAACTCATAAAGGAAAAAGATGAAAATATTAAAAATAAGCCTAGTAGCAGCACTTATCTGTGCTGCTAGTGTGAGCGCAGATGAAGCAAAACCAAAGAGAAGCCTAAAGGGCAATATGACGGAAGTATATAACACGCTTCCAAAGAGTGTAGATAATGTTGTTGATGCATTTACTGAGGGTGTTTTTTATGGTCGCCTAAGAGCTAATGCTTTTAGATGGGACTGGAAAGACAATGCTAATGGAGATAACAAAGCTTTTGGTGCAGGTGGTAGCATCTTATATAAAACTGCTCCACTTTATGGCATAAGTGCAACAGCTGGGCTATACTATTCAAACAGTCCAATCTCTAACTGGAGACAAGATAATAGTGATGTAGGTAGCGTAAAATCTGGTAAAGATACATTTAGTAGATACAATGTTAAAAAAGATGGCGATTGGGAGATGGTAGTCTTAGCTCAAGCTTATTTACAATACAACATCTCAAAAACAGATTTCAAATTTGGTCGTCAGACTTTTGAGTCAGCTCTTACTGCATCTAACGACACAAAGATGATTCCAAATACTTTTGAGGGTGTGAGCGTTGAGTCCAATGATGTGCCTCAAACAAATATAAAAGCTGCATACTTTACAGCTCAAAAACTCCGTGACCATACTACTTTTCATGATGTCTTAACATTTAAAGACTCTTCTGGAGAGTCTTGGGATAATAATGATGATTCAGGTGTACATAAGGGTATAACTCATGCAAGATTGAGTGCTGCAAACAAAGATACAGATCATGAACTTATAGTAGCAGCAGTGAGTAATAAATCTATACCAAACCTAAAGGTAGATGCAACATATACAGCTGTCCCTCATATGCTCTCTAGTCTTATAGGAGAGCTAAACTATGCTATAGCTATAGGTAGTGTAACAATCACTCCTGGTGTTCGTTATATGAAGCAGTTTGATAATGGAGCAGGAAAGATTGGTGGGGCTAGTTTAAGTGGTAATATAAATGCCACTAATGCTGCTGCAAATGGTTATAAAAGTGGAGACTCTTTAGATACTTCTCTTTGGATGGCTCGTCTATCGGCATCTGTTGGAGCTTTTAAAGGGCAAGTTGGATACTCAAAAGTAGAAGATAAAGCTGATATCGTAGCACCATGGCGTGGATTTCCAACTGGTGGATACACTCGTGCAATGGCACAGTTAAACTGGAAAGCAAATGCTGAGACTCTAATGTTTGAAGCAAAGTATGACTTTGGTAAAGCAGATATACTAGATGGTTTTAGTACAACGGCTCGCTATGCGATTCAAGACTCTGATGAAGCGAAGCAAGGTAAAGGTGGTGGACAAGCAGATTTAACAATTATCCATATAGATCTAAACCAACAAATCACGCCTCAACTTGATGCTAAGTTTCGTCTAGGAATTGTTAATGCTGATAGTAGAGTGACAGGTTTAAATAAAGACTCATATAATGAGTACCGTTTTGAAGTGAACTACTTATTTTAATAAAATATGGAGCACAAAGCTCCATATAGAAAATATTGCCAAAAGGTTGTGTGTATGAAGTCATTACTGTTAATAGCGTTAGCTTTTCATTCTCTTTTCTCCTTTGAGTATAATCTTGTGCCAAAAAAGATAAACGATCAAATCTACTGCTTTTTTGGCAAGCCACAGATAATGAATACACACAACAACGGCGATATCACCAACTCTTGCTTCGTAGATTTGGGCAAGAGTTATCTAGTAATAGACAGCGGACCTAGCTATAAGTATGCTCGAGATGCACACAAAGCGATGAAGAGCATCAAAAATCAAAAAGTCTCTTATGTTATAAACACTCATATCCATGATGACCACTGGCTTGGAAATGGATACTACAAAGAAAATGGTGCAACAATCATAGGCGCTAAAATATTTGCAAATACACCAAATGCAACTCCAATTAGGATGCAACAATTCATATCTAAAGAAGCTTTTGACAAGACCGAAGAAGTTTTTCCAACAAAGCATATAGAAGGGGTGCAAACTCTTAATCTTCAAGGCGTTGATGTAGAACTTACAAGTTATGACAAGAAGATACATACAGATAATGATATGATAGTTTTTATACCATCACAAAGTGCTGTATTTGCAGGTGATTTAGTGTTTAATGAGAGGGTGTTATCTTTGCGTGATGGAGATATCAACAATTGGATAGATGCCTTAAATGAGATAGATGCAAAGAAGAGTAAGTTTATTATAGGTGGACATGGAAATCTTTATCTTAGTGATAGCACAAAGATGACAAAGAGATATCTTGAAGCCATTAAAGAGTTTGTGTTAGAGTCTATTGATATGGGGCTAGATATTACAGATACTCTTGCAAAGTCTCGTATGAGTGAGTTTGAGCATCTAAAACTCTATGAGGAGATGCATACTAAAAATATTGAGACAGCTTATAGAACATTGGAGTGGGGCGATGAGTAAACTAAAGTTTGCAACTCTTTGCTTAGCCCTGTTATGCTTTACTTTAGATGCACTAGAGTTTAAAAGTTATGCAGAAGCGAAGATACTTCAACAAAAGAGTAAAAAACTTATAATGCTTGAGGTTATGCGGACAAATTGCCACTACTGTAGCGATATGCAAAGAGATGTTTTTGATGATGAAAAGATGAGTGATTGGATAGAAGAGAGGTTTATTCCTGTTAAGGTAAATCTTGATAAAGACACTCCTCCACTCGGACTAAAAGTGAGTTTTACCCCAACATTCTTTTTTATAGATGTTAATGAAAATATCAAAAAGAAAATCCCTGGTGCATGGAATATTGAGGATTTTAAATCACTAACAAAGGATCTTAAATGAGAAGATATTTTACTTTAATTTTACTCTTGTGTGCGATACTCGCAGCTGAGACAAAGTTTGCCGAACCAGAGCCATCTTTTGATAACCAAAGGCGTATCGTCTTCTCTATTAAGAGTGCAGATGATGCAGAAATTCATCATGTACTAAGTAGTGCTAACAATGTTTTAAAGTTCTATGGGCCAGATAATGTTCAGATGAGAATAGTAGCTTATTATCACGGTATTAAGGCCCTTCAAAGCGTTAATAAAGAGATAGCTCTAAGAGTGAGAGCTTTGATGCTTCTTGATGTTGAGTTTGTAGCTTGTGGAAATACGATGACTACAAAAAACATAAAGAAGAGTGAGCTTATAGATGGTAGTGAGATTGTTACTGCTGGGATAGTTGAGATGATAGAGAGAGTTAAAGATGGTTGGGTAAATATAGTCCCTTAAAGTTTAGATATAAA